>NZ_VMLT01000050.1:0-23816 GCF_013276815.1 Streptococcus sp. 1055
TACGGCAAGGCGAAGCTGACGTGGTTTGAAGAGATTTTCGAAGAGTATCAGTTAGAAGAAAGAGTCACAAACACACTTTGTGGCTTTTTTATTTCCATAAAAATGGTAAAATAGTAGGAGTAGAAATGGAGTTCGAGACATGAAAGTAATAGATCAATTTAAAAATAAGAAAGTCCTTGTTTTAGGTTTAGCCAAGTCTGGTGAATCTGCAGCTCGTTTGTTGGACAAGCTAGGTGCTATTGTAACGGTAAATGATGGGAAGCCTTTCGAGGACAATCCAGCTGCCCAAAGTTTGCTGGAAGAAGGGATCAAGGTTATCACAGGTGGTCATCCTTTGGAACTTTTGGATGAAGAGTTTGCCCTCATGGTGAAAAATCCAGGCATCCCATACAGTAATCCCATGATTGAAAAGGCTTTGGCAAAGGGAATTCCAGTCTTGACTGAGGTGGAATTGGCTTACTTGATTTCAGAAGCGCCCATTATCGGTATCACAGGTTCAAATGGAAAAACAACCACAACGACCATGATTGGGGAAGTTTTGACTGCTGCTGGGCAACATAGTCTTTTATCAGGAAATATCGGCTATCCAGCCAGTCAAGTGGCTCAAACTGCGACAGATAAGGACACGCTTGTCATGGAACTTTCTTCTTTCCAACTCATGGGCGTTCAAGAATTCCATACTGAGATTGCGGTTATTACCAACCTCATGCCAACTCATATCGACTATCATGGGTCATTTGAGGAATATGTAGCAGCCAAGTGGAATATCCAGAACAAGATGACAGCAGCTGATTTCCTTGTCTTGAACTTTAACCAAGACTTGGCAAAAGAGTTGGCTACCAAAACACAGGCTACTGTTGTTCCATTCTCAACACAGGAAAAGGTTGATGGAGCTTATCTGGAAGATGGTCAACTCTACTTCCGTGGTGAAGTAGTCATGGCAGCGAGTGAAATCGGGGTTCCAGGTAGCCACAATGTAGAAAACGCCCTTGCGACGATTGCTGTAGCCAAGCTTCGTGATGTGGACAATCAAACCATCAAGGAAACTCTTTCAGCCTTCGGTGGTGTCAAACACCGTCTCCAGTTTGTGGATGACATCAAGGGTGTTAAATTCTATAACGACAGTAAATCAACTAATATCTTGGCAACTCAAAAAGCCTTGTCAGGATTTGACAATAGCAAGGTCATTTTGATTGCAGGTGGTTTGGACCGTGGTAATGAGTTTGACGAATTGGTTCCAGACATTACTGGACTCAAGAAGATGGTCATCCTTGGTCAGTCTGCTGAACGTGTCAAACGGGCAGCGGATAAGGCTGGTGTGGCTTATGTGGATGCGACTGATATTGCAGATGCGACCCGCAAGGCTTACGAGTTTGCGACTCAAGGAGACGTGGTTCTTCTCAGTCCTGCCAATGCCAGCTGGGATATGTATGCTAACTTTGAAGTACGTGGCGACCTCTTTATCGACAGAGTAGCGGAGTTAAAGGAATAATATGAAAAAAATTGTCTTTACAGGTGGGGGGACGGTTGGACACGTGACTCTCAATCTTTTGTTAATGCCCAAGTTCATCGAAGATGGATGGGAAGTCCACTATATCGGAGATAAACGTGGTATCGAACACCAAGAAATCCTCAAGTCAGGTTTGGATGTCACCTTCCATTCCATTACGACTGGAAAATTGCGTCGCTATTTCTCTTGGCAAAATATGCTGGACGTCTTCAAAGTTGGTTGGGGAATTGTCCAATCGCTCTTTATCATGTTACGACTTCGTCCACAGGCCCTTTTTTCAAAGGGAGGCTTTGTCTCAGTACCGCCTGTTATTGCAGCACGTGTGTCAGGAGTGCCTGTCTTTATTCACGAATCTGACCTGTCTATGGGCTTGGCCAATAAAATCGCCTATAAATTTGCGACGAAAATGTATTCAACTTTTGAACAGGCTTCAAGTTTGGCTAAGGTCGAGCATGTGGGAGCAGTGACCAAGGTTTCGGACAAAAACACTCCAGAACCAGATGAATTGGTGGATATTCAAACCCACTTTAATCCTAAATTGCCAACTGTATTGTTTGTCGGTGGTTCTGCAGGCGCTCGTGTCTTTAACCAATTGGTGACAGACCATAAGAAAGAACTGACAGAGCGCTACAATATTATCAATTTAACTGGAGATTCTAGCCTGAATGAGTTGAGCCAAAATCTTTTTCGTGTTGACTATGTGACCAATCTCTATCAACCCTTGATGGAATTGGCTGATATTGTTGTGACACGAGGTGGTGCCAATACGATTTTTGAGCTCTTGGCCATGGCAAAATTGCATGTTATTGTGCCACTTGGTCGTGAAGCTAGTCGTGGCGACCAGATTGAAAATGCAGCTTACTTTGTAAAAAAAGGCTATGCAGAAGAGCTTCAAGAAAGCGATTTGACCTTGGATAGTTTGGAAGAGAAGCTTGCTCACTTACTAAGTCACAAGGAAGACTACCAGGCTAACATGAAGGCTTCTAAGGAATTGAAATCTCTAGCAGATTTTTATCAATTGTTGAAAAAAGATTTATCATAAGGAAAGTAAATGTCAAAAGATAAGAAAAATGAGGGCAAAGAAATCCTCGAAGAATTTAAAGAGTTATCAGAATGGCAGAAACGAAACCAAGAATATCTAAAAAAGAAGGCTGAGGAAGAGGCAGCCCTAGCTGAGGAGAAAGAAAAGGAAAGACAAGCTCGAATGGCTTCAAAATCTGAAGATTCAGATGCAACCGAGGACCAAGAGAGTGAATCTGATTCAAAAGACCCAAAATCAGCTAAGGATGATACCGAAGAAAAAGTAGAAGAGTCAGAATACGTCAAAAAAGAAGTATCCAAAGAAGAATCAAAGTCCAAAGAGCCAAAGAAAGAGGATAAAAAGGCAGATAAAAAGCCTGTAAAGGAAAAACCGGTCAAACCGAAAATTCCAGGAATCCATATCTTACGAGCCTTCACGATTTTATTTCCAAGTCTGCTTTTATTGATTGTCTCTGCCTACTTGCTCAGTCCTTATGCGACCATGAAAGATATTCGTGTTGAGGGAACGGTGCACACTACAGCTGATGATATTCGACAGGCTTCAGGTATTCAGGATTCGGATTATACGATTAACCTTCTGCTAGACAAGGAAAAATATGAAAAGCAGATTAAGTCTAACTATTGGGTTGAATCAGCTCAACTTGTTTATCAATTTCCAACCAAGTTCACTATCAAGGTCAAGGAATACGATATTGTGGCCTACTATATTTCTGGTGAAAACCATTATCCTATTCTTTCCAGTGGTCAGCTTGAGACCAGTGCTGTGAGTTTGGTCAGTCTACCAGAAACTTATATATCAGTTCTCTTTAATGATAGTGAACAAATCAAGGCTTTTGTCTCAGAACTTTCTCAAATTAGCCCAGAACTCAAGGCGGCTATCCAAAAGGTGGAACTAGCTCCCAGCAAGGTCACTTCCGATTTAATTCGATTGACCATGAATGATTCGGACGAAGTCTTGGTTCCTCTATCTGAAATGAGTAAGAAACTGCCTTATTACAGTAAGATTAAGCCTCAATTGTCAGAACCAAGTGTGGTCGATATGGAAGCTGGAATCTACAGCTACACTGTAGCGGATAAATTGATTATGGAAGCAGAAGAAAAAGCCAAAAAAGAGGCCGAAGAAGCTGAGAAAAGGCAGGAAGAAGAACGTAAACGTTTAGAAGAAGAACAGAAAAAACAAGAGGAAGAGAGCAATCGAAACCAAACGACCCAGCGCTCATCGCGTCGCTAGGTTTTACCTTTTTTCTCATAGTACTTTAGTGACTAGTTTTTACGTTTAATATTTGACATCTGTTTTTCTTTATGTTACATTATGCAGTGTAATCGATTGCAAAATAATTTTTTATGAAGAAGGTAACACATATGTCAGATGAAGTATTCTTATTTGAAGAAATTGAAGAAATCGTAGCCTCTACAGATGGTGAATTTTGGGGGAGTTTTACTTGGAACTGGGGTAGTTCTCTTAATTGGAGTAGCCTATTGTTAAAAAGATAGGGAGTGATAATCATGCAAGATAACTTTTTATTTGAGGAAATTGAAAAAATTTCAGTACCAGTTAGTGATTTTTCAGCTGGACTTGCAATAGGTATCGGATTTGGTTTATCAATCCTTGCTCTTGCTGGTTGTTGAAGTTTGTTCATTTACTAACATTAAGCTTTTTCAATTTCATTTTAGACAGTCATTTGAATTTTCCGTATTAGTCTTGCAGCAAGAGATTAATAGAATTAGTTATTATTTTATTGATTGCGGACTGAGGGACAGTATCATCTATATATACCATCCAGTAAGAAACATGTATTAGTTGGGAAACAGGAAAAAAATGGTTAGAGCAACTAATAGGTCAAGAATTTACCATATCGGACTTATTAGTGTTAGTAGGGAAGAAATATTATTTAAGATTTTATATTGTTCTTAGTAAAATGGGACTTATAGATTCTATGAAATCACGAAAAAAGATAAATATTTTTAAAATATCTTGGGACTTTAATATAACATTGGACTTTAATATAACATTATCTGAAAAATTAAACTATAAAAGATTTAATAAGAATTTTGAAAAAATCCTATTTGGTATTTTCCCATTGGCTCTTATTTTGCAATGTTTTATTATGTATATTTATAGGGCGGATATTTTGACTAATTTCCAAAACTTTCCAATAACGCTAAACATTCTTTTATTTTGGTTGCTTGTTGTTATTATATCTGCAACGATACATGAATTTAGTCATGCAATAATTGCTAATAATTATCAAATTGAGATCCCAAATTGTGGAATAATGCTACTTTTGTTTAATTTGGCTTTTTTTGTAGATTTAAGTGGGGTGCAATTCTTAAAAAATAAAAAACAATTTTTGAAAATTATGTTAGCAGGAATTGCTTCAAATTCGATTTTATCACTTACAGGTTTACTTGTTTTATTGTTCACATCGTATAAATTGCTTGGACTCTTATTTTTTATCATTAACTTAGGTATGATTTTTATTAATTCAATTCCTTTTTTTCAGTATGATAGTGGTATTATTTTAAGATACTTGAATTCTAACAATAATAACTTGAATTTTCAATATATAGTTCAACTTTTAATAGCATTTGTTATTATTTATTTCCCTTTGAGTCAACTATTACAGTTTTTGACACCTAATATTATTGTTCGTAGTATAGGAGGGGTGGTTGTTTCTATACTGCTTTCTATATTATATATGAGAGGAAGGACGAAATATGTTCTACGTAAATAGTTATGTTTTTGCTTATAAAAAAGAAGGTATAATGTATTTGCGTGGTCGGAGTATGCGGGAAATAGCTATAGAACCTCAAATTTCGCAAGAATTTATCAACGATCTATTTAATAGTTGTAAGGAACTATTAGAGATAGAAGAAGTATTAGGCAGTAAACTAACATTTGAACTATTAAATGAACAAATTTTAATTTCGGATGAGATAGATATTGATAGTAGATATTCTAGAACTAAAGGTTGCTATTCGTTATTTTATAATGAAGAGTATAATAAAATACAGAATAAAACAGTATTAGTATTAGGAGCAGGAGCCTTAGGATGTTATATATCTCTAAGTCTAAGTATGTATGGAGTGAGGAAACTTATTGTCGCTGATTACGATATAATAGAACCATCAAATTTAAATAGGCAAATTCTTTATACAGAGTCGGATGTTGGTAAGGAGAAGATTAATGTTCTTTCTGAAAAAATACACAAGTATAATTCAGATGTTCAGGTAGTACCTATTTCTATTAAAGTTTCTTCAGTAGAAGAATGAGAAAACATTGTTGCGGAATATGGGAGTATAGATTTTATCGTTAAAGCAATTGATACGCCCATTGATATTATAAAAATTGTCAATCAATTTGCTGTATCGCATAAGATATCCTACATATCAGGAGGGTTTAATGGATGCTATCTTATTATTGATAATATATATATCCCTACCGTCGGTTCTTGCTTTGGTTGTCGGAATATAAACAAAGATATAAATAAGTACACTTTATCTGATAAGACAAAGTGGCCGACTACACCAGAGATGCCTGCTATTTTGGGAGGGATAATGACTAATTTAATAATTAAAATATTTCTGGGATGTTATAATGAAATCCTAATAGATAACGCTTACGTTTATAATATGAGAAATCATGCTCTAAGTCAAGAAAAATATGTTCTGGAAAACGGAGAATGTCCAATTTGTAAAAAAAAATAATAAAGTGAAAGATAACAATATTAGAGCGAAAACATTTATTCGTTCAGTTTGTTTTTGCTTATTATCAGGAGGAGTAGCTTTTTTATCTGCTATTGGGCAGTTCGCTGTTATAGAAACACAATTAATAGTATTGTTCTTGGGTATTATTTTTGCTATATATTATGCTTACTACAATAAAAATGTTCAAACATCATTGGAAAATATAGTATGGCTTTTTTCATCGTTTGAGATTTTATTTTTGCTTGTTAATTTTAGAACATTTATTCAGTTACCAGTGGATATTTTTATTGGTATGATAATATTTTTAATGCTGTGGATATTTATTATGTTAGGTATAGTGTGTCTTAGTTATTATATAACTTTATTATTTAGCAAGGAGGCTTAGTATGTTTAAAAAAATAGGTATAATGAGTATTTGCATATATATAATTATTTTATACTGCTTGAGAATGTATCGTATTATCAATAATATTGAAACAATCTTGCTAACGGTTATATGCTTAATGTTATTGTTTTTTTTAAGACGTTTATTTGATAAAGATAAGTAAATAGATGTTAAGTAAAAATGTAGAATATAAAGGAGGTGCAATGAGTATGATTGAAGTTAGCCATTTATCAAAAAGTTTTGGTGATAAAATAGCTTTAAATAATATAAGCTTCACTGTTAAAGAAGGTTAGATTTTTGGATTTTTAGGACCATCTGGTTCTGGAAAGACCACAACGATTAATATTCTGACTGGGCAGTTCCTTGCCGATAAAGGACAATCTATTATTTTGGGACAAAAATCTCAAAATTTAACAAGCGGTGAATTAAAGAGAATTGGATTGGTTGGCGATACAAGTGGATTTTATGAGAAAATGTCTCTGTATAACAATCTTCTTTTTTATAGTAAATTTTATAATATTAGTAAATCACGTGTTGATAATTTGTTAAAGCGAGTAGGATTATATGATAGTCGCAAGATGGTAGCAGGAAAATTATCCACTGGAATGAGGCAACGAATGCTTTTAGCACGAGCTCTTATCAACAACCCCGCTGTACTCTTTCTGGATGAACCGACCTCAGGTCTAGATCCCACAACTTCTCGAACAATTCATGAGTTAATTTTAGAATTGAAAACAGCAGGGACAACGATTTTTCTAACGACTCATGATATGAATGAAGCAACTCTTTTATGTGATTATGTTGCCTTATTAAATAAAGGAAAATTAGTTGAGCAAGGAGCTCCTTCTGAACTCATTCAAAGATATAATAAAGATAAAAAGATTAAGTTTACAGATTATAATGGGAATCAGATAACTTTTGATTTTACATCACTAGAACAGGTATCTCAGGCTGATCTGGAAAATATTTTTTCAATTCATTCATGTGAGCCTACTTTAGAAGATATTTTTATCACATTAACAGAAGGAAAGCTAAATGCTTAAACGGTTTCTGGCTTTGGTATGGTTGCGTTGTCAAATTATCCTTTCCAATAAGAGTATTTTATTGCAAGTTTTAGTGCCTTTTGCTTTCACATATTTTTATAAATATCTTATGGAAACACAGGGGAAGGTCAACGATCAACAGGCATTAGTTCTTTTGATGATGTGTTTACCTTTTTCTTTGGCTTTGGCTGTTGGAAGTCCTATAACTATTATCTTGTCTGAAGAAAAAGAAAAGTACAATTTACAAACTCTTCTGTTGAGTGGTGTTAAAGGCTCCGAATACATTTTATCAACTATGTTTCTTCCTTTTTTGCTAACTTTTGTGATTATGGGAACTACTCCTCTTATTTTAGGAGTTACAATTGTACATACTTTTAATTATATTACAATCGTTCTTCTAACCTCTTTATCCATCATTTTATTCTATTTATTGATAGGTTTAACCGCGAAGAGCCAAGTAGTAGCTCAGGTTATCAGTCTTCCTGCTATGATTTTAGTTGCTTTCTTACCGATGCTATCTGGTTTGGATAAGACAGTTGCGAAGATAACAGATTATAGTTTTATGGGACTGTTTACTAAGTTTTTCACAAAATGGGAGGAATTTTCATGGAATAAAACTCTAATTCCTAATCTAACACTACTTATTTGGATTGTTCTTCTATTAACTTTAATTACGCTAACTATTAGGAAAAAGAAAATTTCTTAATTGAGTTATTTTAATGATTATAAACACAAGTGGGAAGGAAAAAATGAACTGATCTTTTTGACAGCAATTCTACAGAATAGTCTTATTGCTATATTTTGATTTGAGTGTACGAAAAAAGAAAAATAACAATAGTGCTCATACTAATTGCAGAAGTTTTGGGTGATAAGATAACTGATAAATTGCAATAAAAAATGCAACATTTTTAAATCTCCTCTATAAGTGCTTCAAAAAGTGCTTCAAAACCTGTCTTGTAATCCAAGTATTTTTGGGGACGGTGATTAATAAGCTAGCAAAGCATCATTAAGGATTTTTTCGGTAATTGTTGCCAAATCGGTTTAAGAAAATACCCACGAAGAAGTCCATTCGCATTCTCATTACTTCCCCTTTGCCAAGATGAATAGGCATCCGCAAAATAAAACAGAATTCCCATTTGTTCAATTAAAGGGTAACAAGCAAACTCTTTTTCTCTGTCCGAAGTGAAAGTCTTTAACTATTCTTTTGGAAAGAGTCTTGTGAGGTGTTCAATAGCAGTCAACATGGATTTAGCTGTTTTTACTTGACAAGTACTAGTAGAAATAATAGAATAATAGAAAACCTTTAAAGCAGTCCAGAGAGGCAGCTAAGGTTAGACGGTGAAAGGGTGGAGACTACCCATTTTTCGTGGAACCTTGCTGTTGGCAGGTTCCTTTTTTCGTGGCTTCTGTTGGCCAGACTCTCTCACTAGCAAAGGTAAAAGGAGAAACCTATGCGAGAACATCGTCCAGTCATTGCTCTTGATTTTCCTAGTTTTGAGGCGGTCAAGGAATTTTTAGCTCTTTTCCCAGAAGCGGAAAGTCTTTATCTCAAGGTAGGGATGGAGCTTTATTACGCAACGGGGCCTGGGATTGTGTCCTACCTGAAAGGCTTGGGTCATAGTGTCTTTTTAGATCTCAAGCTTCATGACATTCCTAATACAGTCAAGTCAGCCATGAAGGTCTTGTCTCAGCTTGGTGTCGATATGACTAATGTCCATGCGGCTGGTGGTGTAGAGATGATGAAGGCGGCGCGTGAAGGTCTTGGGAGTCAAGCCAAATTGATCGCTGTAACTCAGCTCACATCAACGTCAGAAGCTCAGATGCAGGAGTTTCAAAATATCCAAACCAGTCTGCAAGAGTCTGTGATTCACTATGCCAAGAAGACAGCTGAAGCTGGCTTGGATGGTGTTGTTTGCTCGGCTCAGGAAGTACAAGTCATCAAGCAGGCTACCAATCCAGATTTTATCTGTCTGACACCAGGGATTCGTCCAGCTGGTGTTGCAGTTGGAGATCAAAAACGAGTCATGACACCTGCTGATGCCTATCAAATCGGCAGTGACTATATCGTAGTGGGACGTCCCATTACCCAAGCTGAGGATCCTGTTGCAGCTTATCATGCGATCAAGGATGAATGGACACAGGACTGGAATTAAAGAACTAGATTAGAAAAATAAAAGGAGAATACCATGACACTTGCTAAAGATATCGCTAGCCACCTCTTGAAAATCCAAGCCGTTTACCTCAAACCAGAGGAGCCTTTCACTTGGGCCTCTGGTATCAAGTCGCCGATTTATACGGACAACCGTGTGACACTTGCCTATCCAGAGACTCGTACTCTCATTGAAAATGGTTTTGTGGAAGCTATCAAAGAAGCCTTTCCTGAGGTTGAGGTGATTGCAGGAACTGCAACAGCAGGGATTCCACACGGAGCTATTATTGCTGACAAGATGAACCTGCCATTTGCCTACATCCGTAGCAAACCAAAAGACCACGGAGCTGGTAATCAAATCGAAGGTCGCGTAGCTCAAGGTCAAAAAATGGTAGTGGTTGAAGACCTTATTTCAACGGGTGGTTCTGTTCTTGAAGCCGTAATAGCAGCTAAACGCGAAGGAGCAGATGTACTTGGAGTTGTAGCGATTTTTAGTTACCAATTGCCAAAAGCAGATAAGAACTTTGCAGATGCTGGTGTGAAATTGGTGACGCTTTCTAACTACAGTGAACTCATCCACCTAGCCCAAGAAGAAGGCTATATCACGCCAGAAGGACTCGACCTTCTAAAACGCTTTAAGGAAGACCAAGAGAATTGGCAAGAGGTGTAAAAAATCAAAAGACTAAAAGGTTAAAAATTATACTATTCTGTCATATCAGGTGTATGAATGACAAGATTCAAGTTGTTAATGTTTTTTACGTCAATTGTTTCAGTTTTAGATTTGCTTGGCTTGCTCTTATATAAAAAGTAGCACACGTCATGAAAGTTACAAGGGTTAAAGTATAATCCATAAATATTGTCAGATCCCTTTTCTGATATTTTGGAATTTCTTGCTTATCCCAGTCTTTTCAGTGATTTGGCTCAGTAATCTTAGCGTCAAGTTCTTTTTAGTTTTGAAAGATTATCCGTGAATTTCTTGCTTATTTATGATAAAATGGGAGTATCGCAAAAAATGACTCATCGTATTCAATTTTGAGTAAATCTAGGAGGATCCCATGTCAACAGAACATATGGAAGAACTAAATGACCAGCAGATCGTTCGCCGTGAAAAAATGGCTGCGCTCCGTGAACAAGGAATCGATCCTTTCGGAAAACGCTTTGAACGCACTGCAAATTCACAAGAATTAAAAGATAAATTTGCTGACCTCGATAAAGAACAATTACACGATAAAAACGAAACAGCTACTATCGCAGGACGCTTGGTAACCAAACGTGGTAAAGGTAAAGTAGGTTTTGCCCACCTTCAAGACCGCGAAGGTCAAATCCAGATCTACGTTCGTAAGGATGCTGTCGGTGAAGAAAACTACGAAATCTTCAAAAAAGCAGACCTTGGTGACTTCCTTGGTGTCGAAGGTGAAGTGATGCGTACGGATATGGGAGAACTCTCTATCAAGGCTACTCACATCACACACTTGTCTAAGGCCCTTCGTCCTCTTCCTGAGAAATTCCATGGTTTGACAGACGTTGAAACAATTTACCGTAAACGTTACCTTGACTTGATTTCTAACCGTGAAAGCTTTGAACGCTTTGTCACTCGTTCAAAAATCATCTCTGAAATTCGTCGTTACCTTGACCAAAAAGGTTTCCTTGAAGTGGAAACACCTGTTCTTCACAACGAAGCTGGTGGTGCCTCTGCCCGTCCATTTATCACCCACCACAATGCCCAAAACATTGACATGGTGCTTCGTATCGCGACTGAGCTTCACTTGAAACGCCTTATCGTGGGTGGTATGGAACGCGTCTATGAAATTGGCCGTATCTTCCGTAACGAAGGAATGGATGCTACTCACAACCCTGAGTTTACTTCTATCGAAGTCTACCAAGCTTATGCTGACTTCCAAGATATCATGGATTTGACGGAAGGCATTATCCAACATGCTGCTAAATCAGTTAAGGGCGACGGTCCAGTCAACTACCAAGGAACTGAAATAAAAATCAACGAACCATTTAAACGTGTTCACATGGTGGATGCTATCAAAGAAATTACTGGTGTCGATTTCTGGCAAGACATGACTTTGGAAGAAGCTAAAGCTATCGCTGCTGAGAAAAAAGTTCCTGTTGAGAAACACTATACTGAGGTTGGTCACATCATCAATGCCTTTTTTGAAGAGTTTGTTGAAGAAACTTTAATCCAACCAACCTTTGTCTATGGACATCCAGTAGCTGTATCTCCACTGGCTAAGAAAAATCCTGAAGACCAACGCTTTACTGACCGTTTCGAGCTCTTCATCATGACTAAGGAGTACGGTAATGCCTTTACTGAGCTCAACGACCCAATCGATCAGCTTAGCCGTTTTGAAGCCCAAGCTAAAGCTAAAGAACTTGGTGACGATGAAGCGACAGGTATCGACTACGACTACATCGAAGCCCTTGAATATGGTATGCCACCAACAGGTGGTTTGGGAATCGGTATCGACCGTCTCTGCATGCTCCTCACGGATACAACTACTATCCGTGATGTATTGCTCTTCCCAACAATGAAATAAGCTCTTATCCTCTGGTACTTGCCAGGGGATTTTTGGCTCTTTGTCAACTGTAGTGGGTTGAAGTCAGCTAAGCTCGAGAAAGGACACATTTCGTCCTTTCTTTTTTGATGTTCAGAGCGATAAAAATCCGTTTTTTGAAGTTTTCAAAGTTCCGGAAACCAAAGGCGTTGCGTTTGATGAGTTTGATGAGATTATTGGTTGCTTCTAATTTGGCGTTAGAATAGTGTAGTTGAAGGGCGTTGACAATCTTCTCTTTATCTTTGAGGAAGGTTTTAAAGAAAGTCTGAAAAAGAGGATGAACCTGCTTAAGATTGTCTTCAATAAGTCCGAAAAATCTGTCAGGCTCCTTATTCTGAAAGTGAAAAATCAAGAGCTGGTAGAAATCATAGTGGTGTTTCAAGTCTTCTGAATAGCTCAAAAGTCTATCTAGAATTTTTTTTATTGGTCAAGTGCATACGAAAAGTAGGGCGATAAAATCGTTTATCGCTGAGTTTACGACTATCTTGCTGGATGAGCTTCCAGTAGAGCTTGATAGCCTTGTATTCATGAGACTTTCGATCCAATTGATTCATGATTTGGACACGGACACGACTCATAGCACGGCTTAGATGTTGCACAATGTGAAAACGATCAAGAACAATTTTTGCATTAGGGAGTGAAACAGTCTGGGAGACTGTTTCAGCCTGAGCCTAGAAATTCGAAAGCGAAGCTGTTTAGCCAAGTCATAGTAAGGACTAAACATATCCATAGTAATAATTTTGACGCGACATCGGACGGCTCTATCATACTTAAGAAAGTGATTACGAATGACAGCTTGTGTTCTACCCTCAAGAACAGTGATGATATTGAGCTTGTTAAAATCTTGCGCAATGAAACTCATCTTTCCCTTGGTGAACTCATACTCGTCCCATGATATAATCTCCGGAAGGCTATTGTAAAAAAAATAAAATTAGGTTATAATGACTTCTGATAAATGATTTTACTACAAAAGGTTGGGTTAACTAAGGTGATGTTATGAAAACAGGGGCGTTAAGAATTTATTTTGGTTATGCTGCAGGAGTTGGAAAAACCTATGCTATGCTTAGAGAAGCGCAGCGAGCTCAAAAAGCTGGAGTAGATGTGGTAGTAGGTTACATTGAACCTCATAATCGACCTGAGACTATGGCTTTACTGATTGGTCTTGAGCAATTATCTCCTAAAACAATAAAATATAAAGGTATCACCTTAAATGAGTTTGATATTGATACTGCTTTAAGGCGTCAACCACGCATTATTTTAGTGGATGAATTGGCTCATACTAACTGTTTTGAGTCACGTAATAAAAAGAGGTACCAAGATATTAAGGAACTGCTTTATGCAGGGATTGATGTCTATACTACTGTAAATGTCCAACATATTGAAAGTTTAAACGATGTGATTGAAGCTATTACAGGGATTCAAGTTAATGAGATAATTCCAGATGCTATTTTTGATCAGGCTGATCAGATTGAACTTGTAGATATTGACCCATCAGATTTACTTGAACGATTGGATAAAGGAAAAATTTATTCTAAATCGCAAGCTAAATTGGCCAAGCGTCACTTTTTTACTGAAGAAAAGTTAATATCTTTGAGAGAAATCGCTTTGCGCAAAGCAGCTGATCAGATTAATGGAAGTGCTTTTCGAGGAAAAAAAGTTAAAGATAGTATTGTGACCAAGGAACATGTCTTGGTCTGTGTGTCACCCTCTCCCTCCTCTTCACATGTCATTCGCGCTGCTTCAAGATTAGCAAGTGCTCTTAATGCAGACTTTACAGCCCTGTATATTGGTAGTTTAGATAGGGAACTGACTAATCAGGAGTTACATCAGAACTTGGAATTGGCAGAGCGGTTGGGAGCTAAGGTGACAGTTATGGATTATAATAATGTGACCAAGCAGATTGCTGATTACGCAAAATTGAGCCGTGTTTCTAAGTTAGTAGTCGGAAAAAGTGGCTCCAGAACTATTTGGCCTAAAGAAAATATTGTGGAAGTTCTTAGTAAGAATGTTCCTGATTTGGATATGTTTGTAGTCCATAATACTAGAGGAAAAAAAGAGACTTCGGTTGGTAAGCTCTCGTTGCCTTCTTGGTTTTCTAAATGGCAATTTTCTTTCAGTGATTTGGTTAAAACACTGGTGGTATTGTTGCTAGTAACCTTAACAGGTCTTTTATTTCGTTTCTGGAATCTCAGTACCAACAACGTTATAATAATATATATATTAAGCGTTCAAATAAATGCTGTTTGGACAAAAGGAAAACTTTATAGTGTGATTTCTTCTATTTTATCAGTTCTTTGTTTTAATTACTTTTTTGTGGCTCCCTACTACACTTTTACTTCTTTTACTCCTACTTATCCTATGACTTTTGCTATTATGTTAATTACTGGTCTGATTACTTCTAGTCTCATAAAAAGGATTCAAGAGCAGGCAAGATTATCTACTGAAAAATCTTATCTAACAGAGTTGTTACTACAAACAAATAGAGGATTATCTCAGGCAGACTCTATTCCTTCTATTTTAGAAGAACTAGCTATTCAAGTCAAAAAATTATTGAATAGTGATGTGGTGATTTATCCTGTAACAGGTGGTACTTTGGAGACGCCGAAATATTTCCCTACCAGTCATTCTTTGAGGACCTTAGCTGATTACTATCAGTACAATGAGCGAGGAGTGGTTGAGTGGGTTTTATATAATAATAAACAAGCTGGAGCAACAACAAACACCTTGTCTGCTGCTAAATTTCTGTATTTATCTGTCAGAGGTAAAGATTCTGTTTTTGCTATTATTGGTATTTTAATAGAGGATAAAACAATGATTGACCTGTTTGAAAAATCTGTTATTCTAACTGTTTTAGGAGAGGCATCCTTGGCATTAGAAAAAGAAGCATTACGCGAAGAACAACAAAAAATGGAACTTAAAATACAAAAAGAACAGTTAAGGGTTGATTTGTTAAGGGGAATCTCACATGATTTGAGAACTCCACTTACAAGCATATCAGGTCAGTCTAAATTAATGATGGAGACGGGGGGAATCATGGAGAAACAGCGTATGATAGAATTAGCTGCCTATATTTACGATGACTCTATGTGGTTGATTAATCTGATTGAAAATTTATTGTCAATTACTAAATTGGATAATGATACTACTCTTTCATTAAGAATAAATGTTTTCGATGAGTTGATTGAAGAAGCTTTGAAACATGTGGATCAACATATTAAGAATCATGACTTTGTTTTAATTTTATCAGATGATTTATTAATAGCTAAAATGGATGCTCCCTTGATTGTGCAAGTACTGGTTAATATCATTAACAATGCAGTTAAATATACGCATGAAGGATCTTTAATTACATTGACGAGTAATAGAAAGGATCAGAACCTGGTGGTTGAGGTTTCTGACGATGGTCCTGGTATTAACGATCAAGCAAAAGAAAAGATTTTTGACCTTTTTTATACATCAGAAAATTTGGCATCCGATGGTAAAAGAGGCCTAGGTATAGGACTATCTTTATGTAAGAGTATTATTACAGCACATGGGGGGACTATTTACGTCCATGACAATACTCCTAAAGGAGTTATCTTTGGATTTACACTACCACTAGCGGAGGTGAATGTATTACATGAAAAATGAAAATGTTAAGATTTTAATTTGTGAAGATGACTCTTCCGTTAACAGACTTTTATCCTTAGCAATGGAAGTTGAAGGTTATCATTATGTATCAGTTCGGACTGGAGAGGAAGCTTTGCGTCAGATCATTTCGCAATTTCCAGATTTATTATTATTGGATTTGGGTTTGCCAGATATGGATGGTAAAGACATTATTGACAAGATTCGTAGCTTTTCACAGCTACCTGTTATTGTTGTTAGTGCACGTGGAGAAGAAAGTGACAAGATTGATGCACTTGATGCTGGGGCAGATGATTATTTGACGAAACCCTTTAGCATTGATGAGCTTTTCGCTCGGTTAAGAGTTAGTCTTAGGAGGTCAAAGCAGATTAATCAACAAAGTGACGGTAATTCTGAAAAATCATCTTTTACTAATGGCTGGCTACATGTTGATTTTTTATCTAATCGTGTATTTGTTAATAACCAAGAAATTCACTTAACCCCGATTGAGTATAAGTTGCTTTGTCTTCTATCAGAGAATGTTGATAGAGTGTTGACTTATCGTTTTATTGTCAAGGAAATTTGGGGATATTATGAGGAAGATTTTTCTGCTTTGAGAGTTTTTGTTAATACATTGCGAAAAAAAATCGAATTAGGATTGGGTTACTCTAAAATGGTTCAAACTCATATTGGTATCGGTTATCGTATGATTAAGATTGAAAATTATGATGACAAATAATCCAAAAAGAATTTTATTCACCTGATTTGTAATTTCTTGGCAGCTATTTGAAACAAGTCTTAGGATAGGTTGTCTTAGGTTATTTTAGGAGACAATCTTTATATAATCTTTATTTTATATCCGTAATCTTTATATCATTTTTATACTTTTCGTGGTAGAATGATTATATTCTTGAAGGAGGATACAATGCTAGTAGATTTCATAATGTTTCTAGTTTTATTTTTTATTTTTTTGTTAATGATTGGTTTTATTGTTTGGTGTGATAAGCACCTTAAAGGTGATTAGAGGGAGAGTGTACTATGATAGTATTAGGAATAATTTTTGGTTTATTAATCTGTTATTTATTTTATGCTCTGTTACACCCGGAGAGATTTTAGGAGGAATGTGAGATGTTACAAATCATATTTGTCTTAGTACTGGCTTGTATTATTATATTACCAACTGGAAAGTATCTTTACCATATAGCTAGCCAGCAAAAAACTTTTGCAGATCCCATTATGGATCCTATTGATAGGTGGATTTATAAGTTGCTTGATGTGGACAAAAAAGGAATGACTTGGAAGGAGTATGCTGTAGCCCTTATTTTAACTAATGCTGTTATGGCTCTAGTGGCTTATGTAATCCTAAGAACACAGGCCTTTTTCTTTTTGAACCCCACCCGTGTTGGTTCATTAGAATCAAGCCTGAGTTTCAATACAGTCATATCTTTTATCACCAATTCTAATTTACAAAATTATGCTGGTGAGAGGGATTTGTCTTTTTTTAGTCAGATGGTTGTCATTACTTTTATGATGTTTACCTCAGCTGCTTCAGGCTATGCTGCTGCTATGGCTTTTATCAGAGGTGTATCAGGCAAGTATCAAGACATGGGGAATTTCTATGTTGACTTTGTTCGGGTGATTACTCGAGTGTTGCTTCCTTTTTCAATAATAGGCTCTTTGTTACTTATTTCACAGGGGGTTCCCCAAACACTATCAAAAGAGTTATATGCGACTACTTTGGAGGGCAATTTACAAGGTCTTATAATGGGACCGGTCGCTTCTCTTGAAATTATTAAACACTTGGGAACCAACGGTGGTGGTTTTTTTGCAGCAAATTCAGCAACTCCCTTTGAAAACCCTAATGTAATCACAAATATTATTGAAATGCTATCTATGATGTTGTTACCAGGTTCTATGGTAGTTGCTTTTGGTCATATGGTTTCATCTAGGAAAAAGGAAAATCATCCCTTTGATTCTGTACAGAAAGTTTCTTATAAGTCCACTAAATCTACGTTTATTAAACTAGGAGGACAGGCAAGACCGCTTCTGATTGTTATGCTATTCTTATTTTTTGTGGGTTTATCCATTATTGTTTGGTCAGAAAGTAGAGGAAATCCTGTCTTGCATCAATTGGGTTTGAATCAATCAATGGGAAGTATGGAAGGTAAAGAAGTTAGGTTCGGTATTCCAATGTCTGGTCTGTTTACAGAAATAACAACGGCTTTTACAACGGGTTCCGTGAATAATATGCACGATACTTTGACTCCTCTAAGTGGTGGAGTAGCTATGATTAACATGATGCTCAATGTTATATTTGGCGGTAAAGGTGTAGGAATAATGAATATGATGCTGTACGTTCTTCTTACTGTTTTTATTTGTGGATTAATGATTGGGCGTGCACCTGTTTATTTAGGAAAAAAAATTGAAGGTAAAGAAATGACTTTAATTGCTTTAGCCATCATGGTTCACCCTATGATTATTCTAGGTTTTTCAGCAGTAGCTGTCTCATTGCCAGCAGGATTTAACGGTGTTACCAATCCAGGATTTCATGCTTTATCACAAGTGATTTATCAATTTACCTCAGCTTCTGCTAACAACGGATCGGGATTTGAAGGACTAAAAGACAATACTTTATTCTGGAATATATCTACAGGATTAGCTATGTTTTTTGGACGCTATGTGACTTTGATTCTTCAGCTATCGATTGCTGGTTCCTTAATGACTAAGCAACATGTGAATGATTCCCTAGGTTCTTTAAAAACAGATACGGGGACTTTTGCCATTATTTTAGGTGTGATAGTGTTGATTATATCAGCCTTAACTTTCTTACCAGTCCTTGTACTAGGACCTTTAGCTGAATTTCTAACTCAATGAGGTTTATTATGATTTCAAAGAAAACTTACTTTCTGACACAAAAGATACTACTCAGTTCCCTTAAAGGAGCGGTCGTAAAACTTCGCCCTAGTTACATGATTAAAAATCCAGTAATGTTTGTAGTTGAAGTTGGTTTTGTTCTGACCTTCTTTTTAACAATTATCCCCGTTGATGCTCAACAAGATAGCCAAAGTAGTCAATTGTATAATGGCATAGTAGCAGTGATCCTATTTTTAACTTTATTATTTTCTAATTTTGCTGAATCCATTGCGGAAGGAAGAGGAAAAGCACAGGCTGAAAGTTTAAAAAAGACGCAAGAAAATATGACAGCTAGACGACTCTATTTTGACAATGATGGTCTGACCCTTCTTGAAGAAACTATTGAGGCCACAGCCTTGCAAAAAGGAGATATCGTTCTGGTTAAGGTAGGAGAATTAATTCCTGGTGACGGTGAAGTTATTGAAGGAATTGCTTCTGTAGACGAATCAGCCATTACAGGAGAGTCAGCTCCGGTGATCAAAGAACCTGGTGGTGATTTTGCTTTTGTAACAGGAGGGACAACTCTTGCTAGTGACTGGCTTAAGTTGAAAATGACCTCACGTGCTGGAGAGTCTTTCTTGGACAAAATGATTTCCTTGGTAGAGGGTGCTTCTCGGCAAAAAACCCCTAATGAAATTGCCTTGAATACTTTGCTAGTCAGCTTAACAATTATATTCTTAATGGTAATTGGAAGTTTGTACCCGATTGCCAGCGCTTTGCATATAAAGATTACAGTTACTACTCTTGTGGCATTGACCGTATGTTTAATTCCAACAACAATTGGAGGCCTGCTGTCAGCAATTGGAATTGCAGGTATGGATCGCGTTACACGGTTCAATGTGATTGCTATGTCAGGAAAAGCAGTGGAGTCTAGTGGTGATGTGGATACTATGATTTTGGACAAAACAGGAACCATCACCTTTGGAAATCGTATGGCTGCTCATTTTGTTCCTGTAGATGGTGTTAGTCAAGAGTCTTTAATAAGAGCAGCTGTGCTAAGTTCTCTACAGGATGATACACCGGAAGGAAAATCAATTGTTAAGCTTGCTAAAGAATATGGGGCAAGTATTCCTCCTATTTCTGAAGATATGACCTTTATTGATTTTACTGCTCAAACACGAATGAGTGGGATAGACTTTGTTGATGGGGGAATGATACGTAAGGGTGCCACAGATGCTATAAGTCGCTATATTAAAGGTAAAGGTGGTGTGATTCCGAAAGATTTGAGGTCTATCAGTGAAAGAATTGCTTCAGCTGGAGGAACACCACTGGCAGTAGTGGAGGGGCAGAATATTTTGGGAGTGATTGCTCTCAAGGATACCATCAAACCAGGTTTAGTTGAGCGTTTTGCTCGCCTACGGGCAATGGGAATTAAGACTATTATGTGTACCGGTGATAATCCTCTTACCGCTGCGACCATAGCTCAAGAAGCAGGCGTTGATAGCTTTATCGCTGAATGCAAGCCAGAAGATAAAATTGAAGCTATTAAAAAAGAACAACGCTTAGGAAAAGTTGTTGCGATGACAGGAGATGGGACTAATGATGCACCAGCACTAGCTCAGGCAGATGTCGGTATTGCTATGAATTCTGGAACAAGTGCTGCTAAAGAAGCTGCTAATATGGTAGATTTAGATAGCGATCCAACCAAGATTCTGGATATCGTTGAAATTGGAAAGCAATTATTAATGACGCGAGGAGCTTTAACCACTTTTTCAATTGCTAATGATATTGCCAAATACTTTGCCATTATTCCAGCTATTTTTATGCGCAGTATCCCCCAAATGCAATCGTTAAATATCATGTCATTATCAACGTCTTCCAGCGCAATTTTATCGGCTCTGATTTTCAATGCCATTATTATTCCTCTTCTAATTCCGATTGCGATGAAAGGAGTTTCTTATAAGCCTCAAAGGTCAGAAAAAGTTTTGGCTCATAACATGCTGATTTATGGTTTGGGTGGAGTCTTCATCCCGTTTATTGGAATTAAAATCATTGATATGAGTATTACTCCATTATTGTATCTATTGGGTTTATCCTGATAAGATTAGTTTAATATAATATAATAGTCAAAGGAATAAGATTGAAACTTATTTACATTTCTTTACGTTTAAAAGAATTAGTGTCTTTTCCTTGGGTTGAACATGAAAGGAATGAATAACAATCATGATAAAAATATTTATATATATCAGACGTTCTGTCCGACTAAGTCTTTTATTTGGGGCGGTTTGTGGATTATTTTACCCTTTGCTGATTACCGGATTAGGGCAGTTTATTTTTCCTGTTCAAGCCAATGGTAGTCAAATTAAGCAGGATGGGAAGCTTATTGGATCGGCTTTAATTGGGCAAGAATTTTCGTCAGCTGCTTTTCTGCATGGTAGACCATCTGCTATTCAGTATAATACTTACCTTAGCGAGGGAGACCCAAGTGGACAAAAGCGGGATATTATTTCTGGTTCCCAAAATCTGGCTCCTAGTAATCCTGAACTAAAAGTACGTGTTCAAAAGGAACTGTCTCTTCTCATAAAAGAAAACCCAACTATTTCAATCAGAGATATCCCTGCTGATTTGGTAACAACATCGGCTTCGGGATTGGATCCAGAAATCAGTCCAGAAAGTGCTAAACTACAACTCCCCCGTATTTCTAAGACAACAGGTATTAGCTTGCCTAGACTGGAAGAAATCATTGACAAGCATACAGTAACAAAAATCTTTGGATTTCTAGGTGAAGATAGGGTGTCTGTGTTAAAAGTTAACATCGATATTATGAAGGAACTGAACTAGCACCGCTGTAAAAGTCATACGGGCATTATTGTAAGTAATTAGTAGTGAGAGGTGCGCCTATTACAAAAAAGGGATAAAAAATAACTCTTACTTCCTAGACTATATAATCTGGTGAGTATCTTACAGATAGAGAAAGGAAGTTGGCATTTATTTATGAACTACTTTTAGCTGGTTTGAGACTTGTGACAAACTCATTTCACTGAAGAATTGCCAATCGAAAGTGATGATGTCCCAAAAAAATGGTGAGATTGAGGGCAATTATTTTGATTTCATTTGATGCGAGGAACCCTTGAAGCTATTTTGTCAGCTAAACCAAGGCTAGTCTTAGACTTGGCTCTCCAGCCTCTTATCAAATGAAATGCTTGTCTTAGACTCCTTGCTTTCTTTCTCCTAAATATAAGGGATAGAGTGATTTCCTTTAAGGAACAGCTTCCCATTTAGCGAGAAATAGCTTATACTTGTAGATGAGGAGAATCAAGCTCCTCACCAGTAAACTCTTCATAATCCTTTTTATTTTTCTGAAGATATTGTTTGAAAGATGTGAGTTTCCACGGATGGGTTTGTGGAGGGATATACTTGCGTCTTTCTTTTTTTGTTCTGGTTCTGGTTCAAAGTTTTTCGAATAGAGTTCATGAACTAGTAGCTCCTTTGTATGATAGATTTTGTCAGCGATATTGAGGTAGCTGTCACCATCAAATGCTTTTATAACGAATGCTTTCGTCTTTCTGATGAAATAGACTTCTTTTCCTTTCTGTTGATAGGCTAGTAGCAGACGATTGATTTGTCTTTCGGAAAGGTTGAGTTCGCCACAGGTTCGATTATTTGTTTTCTTTCCTTGGATTATAGCTTTTATCACAAGATATTTTTTCGTTTCATTCATATTTAGCTGGATACTTTTCATATGACTATTCTAGCAAATGGGACATTTTCACGTTCGATTTACTAAAGACATTATCACATTCGGATTACAAAAACAGAAAAAATAAACTGTTTTTTCTTGCAAAATTCGGGGGGGGGGTGGTATAATAGCTGCTAGACTGTATATTCTTCATAGGAGGTACAGTGGGGTAAATAGTCGTAAGTTGCTATTTATATATTATTGTCAATCGAAGAGGAAAATGACATGTTCTCTTCAATCATATCTTTAAAGGAGAAAGAGTTATGGATTTTAGAAAGTGTAACAGAGAAAAGGTCTTCCGTTACTCCATTCGTAAGTACCACTTTGGTGCCGCCAGTGTCGCGGTTGCCGCATTGATGTTTTTAGGAGCACGAGCTAGTGTTGTTCAGGCGGATACTACAGTAAATGCTACAGAGGTGTCTCTTGAGAGTTCTGATCCTAAATCGGATTCAGCTGCGGGGGGAACTAGTGAAGCTTCGAATGGAAGTGAGCGAAGTGCTGATGAAACAAGTAATTCTGTTCAGCGTACTCCTGTTGGCAGTGATAGGGACGCTTCTCCATCAAGCAATAATGGGGAAAGTTCTGAAGGGTCAGATAGAAGCAACAGTAGTGCCGTTAGCGGAAGTGATAGAAGTGCTGAAGAGACAAGTAACTCTGGTCAGCATGCTCCCGTTAGAAGAGCTAGGAGTGTCGGGGAAGACCGGGCATCAAGCTTGAATGGGCGGTATGTTTATGGTGTTAATCAACACCCTGTACCGGATGACAAGTATAATGATAAGGAATATCTTTATGGGCAATGGCCGTATGCTAAAAATAATTGGTTAAATGCTAATACTAAAACTAAGAATGTATTTGAAGTCTATACAGATCCGATTACCGATGTGACAACGGTAAGACGTAGAGTGAAAGATCCGACTAAAACTGGTCCGGGACGTGACAATGTATATAGAGACGAAAGTGAAACTGATCCTGGTATCTTAGATATTTTTCAGAAACATCCAGACGCAAGACGTATATTAATAAATATGGAATCGATTGGTGAAAATATTAAGGTAAGAGTAATTGGAGATTCCAATCAAGAGTTAGCTGTTTTACAAGTTCCTAAAGAAGATGTATTTATGAAGCAAAGCGAATGGGAGGTTAAGAAAAAAGAAAGGGAAAGGCAAGAAGCAGAAACAGGCCCAGCTAAGGCAGCAGCCAAAGCAGACTTAGACAAGG
>NZ_VMLT01000051.1:0-29481 GCF_013276815.1 Streptococcus sp. 1055
T
Source organism: Streptococcus sp. 1055 (assembly GCF_013276815.1). Lineage (NCBI taxonomy): Bacteria > Bacillati > Bacillota > Bacilli > Lactobacillales > Streptococcaceae > Streptococcus > Streptococcus sp. 1055. Next base: position 2 of record NZ_VMLT01000051.1, read on the forward strand.
TTTCATTGAGTATTAGTCTCTCATGTTTGTTTAGCGTCTTAAAAAGACATTTGAGAAGATTAGAAACAGTTCTCTTTTTTCTCCTAGTATAATGATTGGTATGAAGGGAGAGAAAAGATGAAATCAATGAGAATCTTATTTTTGTTAGCTTTAATTCAAATCAGTTTGAGTAGCTGTTTCCTATGGAAGGAATGCATCTTGTCCTTTAAACAAAGTACAGCTTTTTTCATCGGAAGTATGGTCTTCGTTTCAGGAATCTGTGCTGGAGTAAATTATCTTTATACCCGTAAGCAAGAAGTCCATAGTGTCCTAGCCAGTAAGAAGTCGGTGAAGCTTTTTTACAGTATGTTACTTTTAATTAATTTGTTAGGGGCTGTTCTTGTCCTGTCAGATAACTTGTTCATCAAAAATACGCTGCAGCAAGAATTAGTTGACTTTTTATTGCCATCCTTCTTTTTCCTATTTGGACTAGATTTGCTGATTTTTTTACCCTTGAAAAAATACATGCGCGATTTACTTGCTATGCTAGATAGAAAAAAGACAGTGTTGGTGACTATTTTAGCCACACTTCTCTTCTTAAGAAATCCAATGACCATTGTCTCACTTCTGATGTATATTGGACTGGGTTTGTTTTTTGCAGCCTATCTTGTCCCAAATTCGGTCAAGAAGGAAGTTTCCTTTTATGGTCATATTTTCCGAGATCTTGTATTGGTCATTGCTACGCTCATTTTCTTTTAGAGAAAGCTTGTTTTTATGGATGTTATGATGGTAATACTCTTCGAAAATCTCTTCAAACTACGTCAGCTCTATCTGCAACCTCAAAACAGTGCTTTGAGCAGCCTGCGGCTAGCTTCCTAGTTTGCTCTTTGATTTTCATTGAGTATAAGTTTAGCAGGAAAATAGACACAAAAGAAAAGTTTTTGGTATAATAAGAGTATGTACACAAAAAATGAAGAAGAGCTACAATCCTTAGGGGAGCGTTTGGGTCATCTATTAGCAAAGAATGATGTTTTAATCTTAACTGGAGAACTGGGCGCAGGTAAAACGACCTTTACTAAAGGACTTGCGAAAGGATTGCAGATTTCTCAAATGATTAAAAGTCCCACCTATACTATCGTAAGAGAGTATGAGGGGCGTCTTCCGCTTTACCATTTAGATGTTTATCGTATTGGAGGAGATGCGGATTCTATTGATTTGGATGAATTTCTCTTTGGTGGAGGCGTGACTGTTATTGAGTGGGGAAATCTCTTAGGAGATGCCTTGCCAGATACTTATTTAGAATTGGAAATTCTAAAAGAAGCAGATGGACGTCGTTTAAATTTTCAGGCAAAGGGTTTGCGTGCAGAAAAACTCTTAGAGGAGCTTCAACATGGAGTATGAATTGCTCATTAGGGAAGCAGAGCCTAAAGATGCAGCTGAATTAGTGGCCTTTTTAAATCGTGTAAGTTTGGAGACAGATTTTACCAGCTTAGACGGAGATGGTATTCTCTTGACCAGTGAGGAGATTGAAGTATTCCTCAACAAGCAAGCTAGTTCGGACAATCAGATAACCTTACTTGCATTCTTAAATGATAAAATTGCTGGTATTGTAAATATTACAGCTGACCAGCGCAAGAGAGTCCATCATATTGGAGATCTCTTCATTGTGATTGGCAAAAGATATTGGAATAATAGATTGGGAAGTTTGTTGCTAGAAGAAGCGATAGAGTGGGCACAAGCAAGTGGCATTCTGCGTCGTCTCCAGCTGACTGTCCAAACTCGTAATCAAGCAGCAGTTCATCTGTATCAAAAGCATGGCTTTGTAATTGAAGGTCGCCAAGAGCGTGGAGCATATATAGAAGAAGGGAAATTTATCGATGTTTACTTGATGGGTAAACTGATAGATTAGTAGAAATATGGTTAAAAAAATTATTGGAATGGTGCTAGCTTTACTTTCTGTAACTGTAGTAGGAGCAGGTATTTTTGCTTATACTATTTATCAACAAGGGACAGAAACCTTAGCTAAAACCTATAAAAAAATCGGCGAAGAAACCAAGGTTATTGAAGCGACTGAACCTCTAACCATTCTGTTAATGGGAGTGGACACCGGAAATGCTGAACGAACTGAAACTTGGGTCGGTAGAAGTGATAGCATGATCTTGATGACAGTGAATCCTAAAACGAAAAAAACAACAATGATGAGTTTAGAGCGGGATATTCTGACCCGCATTGAATCAGGGAATGGTCAGGCTCATGAAGCGAAACTGAATTCAGCATATGCAGATGGTGGAGCAGAGCTTGCTATAGAAACCATTCAAAAAATGATGAATATCCATATTGATCGCTATGTGATGGTCAATATGAAAGGGTTACAAAAACTAGTGGATGCAGTAGGTGGTATTACAGTCAATAATACCCTAGGTTTCCCAATTTCTATCAGTGACCAAGAAGAATTTAATACCATTTCTATCGGTGTTGGGGAGCAACATATTGGGGGAGAAGAAGCCCTAGTCTATGCACGAATGCGTTACCAAGATCCTGAGGGGGATTATGGTCGTCAAAAACGTCAACGTGAAGTTATTCAAAAAGTCATGGAAAAAGCTCTCAGTTTAAATAGTGTTGGTCATTATCAAGAGATTCTAAAAGCTTTGAGTGACAATATGCAGACCAATATTGATTTGTCTGCAAAAAGTATCCCTAACTTGCTAGGCTATAAAGATTCATTTAAAACCATTGAAACTCAGCAGTTGCAGGGTGAAGGAGAGATGCTTCAAGGTGTTTCTTACCAGATTGTTTCGAGAGCCCATATGTTGGAAATGCAAAATCTACTCCGACGTTCTTTGGGACAAGAAGAAGTCACTCAGCTTGAAACCAATGCGGTCTTATTTGAAGATTTATTTGGCAGAGCACCTGTTGGTGATGAAGATAATTAACTTTTGATACAAATAAAAAATCAATCGTGGGAAATTTCCTGCGATTTTTTCAAAAAAATACGAATAGATAGGTAGGAGGAAACATGAAAGCAGAAATCATTGCTGTTGGAACAGAGATTTTGACAGGACAGATTGTCAACACTAATGCTCAGTTTTTATCAGAAAAACTAGCAGAGATTGGGGTAGATGTATATTTTCAGACGGCTGTAGGAGACAACGAAGCCCGTCTCTTGTCTTTGCTTGAGATTGCCAGTCAACGTAGCAGTCTGGTGATTTTGACAGGTGGTTTAGGGCCGACTGAGGACGATTTGACCAAACAAACTCTGGCTAAATTTTTAGGGAAAGAATTAGTCTTCGATCCTCAGGCTCAGGAGAAGTTAGATGTCTTTTTCGCCCAGCGACCAGATTATGCCCGAACACCGAATAACGAAAGACAAGCCCAAATTGTAGAAGGAGCGACTCCACTGCCAAACGAAACGGGGCTGGCTGTGGGAGGAATACTAGAAGTAGATGGAGTGACCTACGTTGTCCTTCCTGGTCCGCCAAGTGAATTGAAGCCTATGGTCTTAAACCAACTTCTACCCAAGTTGATGACGGGGAGTAAGCTGTATTCCCGGGTTCTTCGTTTCTTTGGGATTGGCGAGAGCCAGTTGGTGACGATTTTGGCTGATTTAATTGATAATCAGACCGATCCGACCTTGGCACCTTATGCCAAGACAGGAGAGGTAACCTTGCGTCTGTCAACAAAGGCTAGCAGTCAAGAAGAGGCGAATCAAGTGCTGGATATTTTGGAACATCAAATCTTGGATCGCCAGACCTTTGAAGGACTTTCTTTACGAGACCTTTGTTATGGTTATGGGGAAGAGTCCAGTTTAGCCAGCATTGTGGTAGAAGAACTGAAAAAACAAGGGAAAACCATCACGGCTGCAGAGAGTTTGACGGCAGGTCTTTTCCAAGCTAGGGTAGCGGATTTTTCAGGAGCTTCAAGTATATTTAAGGGTGGTTTTGTGACCTATAGCTTGGAGGAAAAATCAAAAATGTTGGATATTCCTGTCAAGGATTTGGAAGAACAGAGTGTGGTATCTGAATTTACAGCACAGAAGATGGCTGAGCAGGCACGAAACAAGACTCAATCTGATTTTGGAATTAGTTTGACTGGAGTGGCAGGGCCAGATAGCCTAGAAGGGCATCCAGCTGGGACAGTCTTCATAGGCTTGGCTCGAGAGCAAGGAACTGAGGTTATCAAGGTCAATATTGGAGGCAGAAGTCGAGCAGATGTACGTCACATTGCTGTTATGCATGCCTTTAACCTAGTTCGCAAGGCTTTATTAAGTGACTAACTTTTGATATAATAGTAGATAGGTCTGAGGATCATTAGAATGTAGGAGAATAGAATGGCGAAAAAACCAAAAAAATTAGAAGAAATTTCAAAAAAATTTGGGGCAGAACGTGAAAAGGCCTTGAATGATGCTCTTAAATTGATTGAGAAAGACTTTGGTAAAGGATCAATCATGCGTTTGGGTGAACGTGCGGAGCAAAAGGTGCAAGTGATGAGCTCAGGTTCTTTAGCTCTTGACATTGCCCTTGGTTCAGGTGGTTATCCTAAGGGACGTATCATCGAAATCTATGGACCAGAGTCATCTGGTAAGACGACGGTTGCCCTTCATGCAGTTGCACAAGCGCAAAAAGAAGGTGGGATTGCAGCCTTTATCGATGCGGAGCATGCCCTTGACCCAGCTTATGCTGCGGCCCTTGGTGTTAACATTGACGAATTGCTCTTGTCACAACCAGACTCAGGAGAGCAAGGTCTTGAAATTGCAGGAAAATTGATTGACTCAGGTGCTGTAGATCTTGTCGTGGTCGACTCAGTTGCGGCCCTTGTACCTCGTGCGGAGATTGATGGAGATATCGGTGATAGCCACGTTGGTTTGCAGGCCCGTATGATGAGTCAGGCCATGCGTAAACTTGGTGCTTCTATCAATAAAACCAAAACAATTGCTATCTTTATCAACCAATTGCGTGAAAAAGTTGGGGTCATGTTTGGAAATCCAGAAACAACACCTGGCGGACGTGCTTTGAAATTCTATGCTTCAGTCCGCTTAGATGTTCGTGGTAACACACAAATTAAGGGAACTGGTGACCAAAAAGAAACCAATGTCGGTAAAGAAACTAAGATTAAGGTTGTAAAAAATAAGGTAGCTCCACCGTTTAAGGAAACCGTAGTTGAAATTATGTACGGAGAAGGAATTTCTAAGACTGGTGAACTCTTGAAGATTGCAAGCGACTTGGATATTATCAAAAAAGCAGGAGCTTGGTATTCTTACAAGGATGAAAAAATCGGTCAGGGTTCTGAGAATTCTAAGAAATATTTGGCAGAGCACCCAGAAATCTTTGATGAAATTGATAAGCAAGTCCGTTCTAAATTTGGCTTGATTGATGGAGAAGAAGCTTCAGAACAAGATACTGAAAACAAAAAAGATGAAGCAGTTCAAGCAGATTCTGTGAATGAAGAAGTGACACTTGACCTAGGCGATGAACTTGAAATCGAAATTGAAGAATAAGCTGTTAAAGTAGTGGAGAAATCCGCTACTTTTTCGATTTTTGATTCAAGATTTCAGATTGACTATAGTTTGCTGTTTCTTGTGGCTCCACTAGAAAGCTGATGTAATAGCCTTATGAATAAAAAACGAACAGTGGACCTGATACATGGTCCGATTCTTCCTTCTCTCTTGAGTTTTGCCTTCCCAATCTTGCTGTCTAATATCTTTCAGCAACTCTATAACACTGCTGATGTCTTGATTGTTGGACGTTTTCTTGGACAAGACTCCTTGGCAGCGGTAGGGGCGACGACAGCGATTTTTGACCTGATTGTAGGTTTTACTCTTGGTGTTGGAAATGGCATGGGGATTGTCATTGCCCGTTATTATGGAGCTCGGAATTTCACTAAAATCAAGGAAGCAGTAGCATCCACCTGGATTTTAGGGGCTCTTTTGAGTGTTGTAGTGATGCTGCTGGGCTTTCTTGGTTTGTATCCTCTTTTACAGTACCTAGATACCCCTGCTGAAATCCTTCCCCAGTCCTATCAATATATTTCTATGATTGTGACTTGTGTCGGTGTCAGCTTTGCCTATAATCTTTTTGCAGGTTTGTTGCAGTCCATTGGGGACAGTCTAGCTGCCCTTGGATTTTTGATTTTTTCTGCTCTGGTTAATGTGGTTCTGGATCTCTATTTTATTACGCAACTGCATCTGGGAGTTCAATCCGCGGGACTTGCTACCATTATTTCGCAAGGTTTATCAGCGGTTCTTTGCTTTTATTATATCTGTAAGAGTGTGCCAGAACTTTTGCCTCAGCGCAAGCATTTCAAATGGGATAAGTCCTTGTACGCAGATCTCTTGGAGCAAGGTTTGGCTATGGGCTTGATGAGTTCAATTGTGTCCATCGGCAGTGTGATTTTACAGTCTTCTGTCAATACCTTTGGCGCAGTGATTATAAGTGCACAAACGGCGGCTCGACGCATTATGGCCTTCGCCCTCCTTCCTATGACCGCTATTTCTGCCTCGATGACGACCTTTGCTTCTCAGAATTTAGGTGCTAAGCGCCCAGACCGTATTGTTCAAGGCCTTCGAATCGGCAGTCGTTTAAGTATATCCTGGGCAGTTTTTGTTTGTGTTTTCCTCTTTTTTGCCAGTCCAGCCTTGGTTTCCTTCTTGTCTAGTTCGACAGATAGTTACTTGGTAGAAAATGGAAGTCTCTATCTGCAAATCAGCTCAGTCTTTTATCCTATTTTGAGTCTCTTACTGATTTATCGCAATTGTTTGCAGGGCTTGGGGCAAAAGGTTCTTCCGCTGATTTCTAGCTTTATCGAACTAATCGGGAAAATCGCTTTTGTGGTCATGATTATCCCTTGGGCAGGCTATAAGGGTGTTATCCTTTGTGAACCCCTTATCTGGGTTGCCATGACCATTCAACTGTACTTCTCACTGTTTCGTCACCCCTTGATAAAAGAAGGCAAGGCCATCTTGGCAACTAAAGTAGCATCCTAACTTGATTTGCTAATAAAATCCATTTCCTCTAGTGAAAATCGAAAAAACTTGTGTTCTCCTCTTTTAGTTTGGTCTTGAAAATAGTTTAACAGACTTTTGACTTCTTTTATATGATATAATAAAGTATAGTATTTATGAAAAGGACATATAGAGACTGTAAAAATATACTTTTGAAAAGCTTTTTAGTTTGGGGTGTTGTTGTAGATAGAATGTCGACCTTATCAGCCCTATTTACAGTGTCAAAATAGTGCATTTTGAAGTTCTATCTACAAGCCTAATCGTGACTAGGATTGTATTCTTTATGAGGTATAAATAAAGGAGTTTCTAGCTCTGGATTGTAAAAAATGAGTTGTTTTAATTGATAAGGAGTAGAATATGGAAATTGATGTGAGTAAATTAAGAACAGATTTGCCTCAAGTCGGCGTGCAACCATATAGGCAAGTCCATGCCCATTCCACAGGCAACCCCAACTCAACGGTTCAAAATGAGGCTGACTACCATTACAGAAAAGATCCTGAATTGGGCTTCTTTTCTCACGTAGTCGGTAATGGTCGTGTTATGCAGGTAGGACCTGTTGATAATGGTGCCTGGGACGTTGGGGGCGGTTGGAATGCAGAAGGTTATGCACAAGTTGAACTGATTGAAAGCCATGAATCAAAAGAAGAGTTTCTGATTGACTATCGTCTCTATATCGAACTCTTGCGCAATCTAGCGGATGAAGCTGGTATACCGAAAACACTTGATACAGACGACTTGGCAGGTATCAAGACACACGAATATTGCACCAATAATCAACCTGACAACAACTCAGATCACATTGACCCCTATCCTTATCTTGCCAAATGGGGTATTAGCCGTGAGCAGTTTAAGCAGGATATTGAAAACGGCCTGACGATTGAAGCAGGATGGCAACAGAACGATACTGGCACCTGGTATGTACACTCAGACGGTTCTTATCCAAAAGATAAGTTTGAGAAAGTCAATGGTACCTGGTATTACTTTGACGGTTCAGGCTATATGCTTGCAGACCGCTGGAAGAAGCACATAGACGGCAACTGGTACTGGTTTGACCAGTCAGGCGAAATGGCGACAGGCTGGAAGAAAATCGCTGAGAAGTGGTATTATTTTGACACAGAGGGCGCCATGAAGACAGGTTGGATCAAATACAAGGAGACTTGGTACTATCTTGATAGTCAAAATGGGGACATGGTTTCCAATGTCTTTGTCAAATCAAATGATGGCTGGTATTACCTTAAAGAAGATGGCACGATAGCAGAAAAACCAGAATTTACAGTCGAGCCTGAAGGCTTGATAACAGTAAAATAATAATGGAATGTCTTTCAAATCAGAACAGCGCATATTATTAGGTCTTGAAAAAGCTTAATAGTATGCGTTTTCTTGTGGAGATATTTCCTTCAATTTTTGCTACTATATTAAATAAAAATCAAAAAGCAAACTAGAAAGTTATGCTCAAATAAAATCTAAATTTGACAATGTAAACCGAGTCGGATAGCTTTAAGTACTGTTTTGAGGTTGAAGATACGATTTTTGATAGGAACTCATCAAATAGGTTTAATATCATCAATTTTGGATTTTTAAGCAGTATCAATAAATTGCTTCCTTGTTTTGTCATAATTTTTTTATTTAAAAAATTGACTTTATGACAAGGGTGTGCTATTCTTTTTATGAGAGGTGTATGAATATGATAAATGTATGTGATGTTGGAAAAAGAATAAAAGAACTTAGAATATCTTCAAATCTTACTCAAGATAAGATTGCTGAATATTTGTCTTTGAATCAAAGCATGATTGCCAAAATGGAAAAAGGTGAAAGGAATATCACGTCGGATGTTATTGAGAAACTATCTGCCCTGTTTTGCTGTACGGTTGACTATCTTTTGTTTGGCGAACAAGCTGAACAACAGTGTGTCATATCGTTTAGAAAAAATAAAATAGTAGACCAAGATCTTAAAGTTTTAGCGAAAATCAATAAAATTGTATTGAATCAATTTGAGATAGATCAGCTATTGGAGACAAAATAAATGATTGATAAAATGGATTTAAGTAATAAAGCTTCAAATCTTAGAAAAAAGTTGGGAGCTGATGGTGAAGCGCCGATAGATATTTTTAAATTGGTACAAAAGATAGAAAATTTGACGCTGGTATTTTATGGACTCGGAAAGAATATTAGCGGAGTCTGTTATAAAGGAACTCAGTCCAGTCTCATTGTAATCAATTCAGACATGTCATTAGGAAGGCAAAGATTTTCTTTAGCACATGAACTGTATCATCTTTATTATGATGAGGTGAAGAAGAGTTCAGTCAGTTTTATTTTGATTGGTGAAGGAGATGAAACTGAAAGAAAAGCGGATCAGTTTGCTTCTTATTTTTTAATTTCCCCATCTTCACTGTATAGGATGGTTGAGGAAATAAGAGAAAATGCCAATAGAACTCATCTTGAAGTAGAAGATATTATAAAATTGGGTCAGTTTTATGGTATCAGTCATAAAGCTATGTTATATAGATTGAGGAATGATGGATACCTTGATGCAGAAGAAATTAAAAATATGGATATTAGTGTTATAGAGACAGCTTCAAGATTAGGCTATGATACAAGTTTATATCGTCCTTTGTCAGAAAGTAAAAAGGAAATGGTATTAGGACACTATATTAAATCGACTGAACAACTTTTAGAAAATAACAGAATTTCTCAAGGGAAGTATGAGGAACTGCTACTAGATGCTTTCAGATATGATATTGTATATGGGCTAGATGAAGAGGGGGAGTTGTCGTTTGACTAGTCGTGTATTTATTGATACAGATTGTATTTCAGCATTTTTATGGGTTGGCACTGAACATCTTTTAGAAAAGCTCTATTCGGGTAAAATTGTTATTCCACAAGAGGTGTATGATGAAATCAATATACCTACAATCCCCCATTTAAAATCTAGTATAGACCAGTTGGTAGCTAAGGGTTCGGCTGAGATTGTGAGCATAGACATTGGAACTGAAGAATACGCATTATATAGAAATTTAACAAGAAATCATGATAGTAACAAGGTTATTGGTAAGGGAGAAGCAGCTTCTATTTTCTTAGCGAAAAAGCATAATGGGATATTAGGAAGTAATAACCTAAGAGATGTTAAACCATATGTAGAAGAATTTTCTTTAGAACATATGACGACAGGAGATATACTGGTTGAAGCGTTTAAAGCGCAATTTATTACTGAACAAGAGGGCAATCATATCTGGAATAATATGCTTAAAAAGAGAAGGAAAATTGGGGCGGATTCTTTTTCAGACTATCTTCGTGGAAGTGTTCATCAAAATAGACAAAAATAAATTTGGATAAATCGAATTCACTATTCAGTAGGCATATGAGCACTTCGAAGAAGAAAAGTGTCAATTGAGCCTATAGGAGTAGAAATGACCTACATAGGGATGAGAGAAAAGTTGTCCTTGAAGTTTCCCTGAACTATCAGTCGCATGTCAAACGATATGTAGGGTAATGTGAGAAGGGATAGCGAGTAGTTTTTGGTTATTTTATCAAAAAACTTGTATTTTATCATACTGAATGATAAAATGTAATAAAAATGATAGAATAAAGGAAAGCTTTTCTAAAATGTGTATTTCCCCACAGGATTCGTTCTTGTGGGATTTTTTTCGTTAAAGAAAGCGATAAATATTGACTTTTTTAAAGAAAGATGTCATAATTAAGTTGGAAAAAACGTAAAAGTATCACTTTTCTCGTTATCCCGACTCCCAAAACGTCGTTAAACCGCTCGGCAATCCATGGAGACATGGACACATAGTAGTAAGCACGCTATGTGGCTTGGCAGAGCTAAAAACTGTTCCCTTGCGATAAGCCTAATAAGCACAACATAGGGAGTTAGAGAAGCCGACTCTAATCATCCACTTTGGGCAGTAGTGAGAACTGCCCCGTGCTTTTTTTATTTTGAGAAAATATGGAGTTTGTCGTTGAAATTACTTGATTGTATTTTAGATTATCAAGAGAAATTCGATGGAAAAACATGTCAAGTATCAACGAATTATAAGCATTTAGAGACTTTCGAAGTAGATTTTTGCTTGACTGATTTACATCACTTATTTGGCTTGCACAAAATCACACGAGATTATGCTAGTCAAACAATACCTGCTATTCAAGCTGGTGTTTTTATTTTGGAAGAATATAAAAATAATCCCATGTACAACGATGTTATAGAAAGGATATCTTTGTATAGTTTTATCGGTGATATCTTCTATTCTAGGATAACAAGTTGTTGTATCCTAGCCAAAGATTTATCTAAAAACACTATGAAGTTGGACGTCATATTTTTTGAAGATAGAAACAAAAGATCCGCAATTTTAGGTTTACGAAGAGATAAAAGTGGAGTGTTTAAACCGGTTACTCTACATTTTACAAGCGCTAAGAAATATGCTAAAGTTCGTAAAACAGATGTGAAAGAAATTAAATGGTTATAAAAAACTTTTCGCAGGCTTCGGCTTGCGTTTTTTTGTTTGATAAAATTAAAAAAATGTGCAAAAATAAGTAGAATTGAAAACAGGAAAAAACACCTCCTTTCGATTCGCCAAGCCTCTTCGCAAGGCAATGAGGGGGCGGAGAGACGCGCTCGTCAACAGAAGTATCTCATTGGAAATGTTGCTCACTTTTTTAGTGAGCTTTTTATTTAAGGAATAGGAATGAAAAGTAAGAAGTTAAAATTATACTCAATGAAAATCTCTTCAAACCACGTCAGCGTCGCCTTAGCGTAGGTATCTTACTGACCAAGCTAGTGATGGACTTAGAATAGGTGGTTTGGAGCGTCCTAGCGGCTAGGAAATGCTGATCATAGTCCTTTGATGAGGATAGGGTGTAACACTCGATTGTTGACCTATGTTGACCTAATTGATAGGAAGAGAATTACTATAAAATACTCAGATTTCCATCATATATTTCGAAATGAGTTTGTAATTAAAATGTAATAATATCGTAAAAATGGTGCAGATGATGTTGTGCATATATAAATGTAGTATAACTCTTGTATCTTTGTTAAAAAATAGGCTGTATCAAAAGGTTTTATACGTCTGTGCATATATATATATATAATGTCGCTTTTTTCTTGCATTTTCTGACTCTATACTATCAGCGAGGGGGTTGATTTGTATGTCAGAAGTGTTAGTATAGAGTTTATATATTATCGTCTGTCGGCTTTTTGCGCGCTTTCTAAGCTCAGGGAAGCTCTCAGGCAAGGAAAGGATTCACTTATGTTCAAGAAAAAGAATGATGGTAATGGAGAGAAAATTTTCCGTTATTCAATAAGGAAGTACCACTTTGGTGCTGCCAGCGTTGCCGTTGCGGCGCTGATGTTTTTTGCCAATGGGACAGTACAGGCGCAAACGCCTGATATTTCTCCAGCTACAGAGAGCGAAGTGGCTAGAACCAGTGATGTTATAAGTTCTTCCTCGGATGGGGCTGAGGCTTTAAGCGAAAAAACTTCTGGTAAAAATCCCAACCAGCTAGAGCCTTCTACCCAAGGCAATCAAGAAAGTTCAGATAAAAACAAGTCTCTAGTAAAAGATAGCGAAGAAGGTAAGAAAGAGAATCAAGCAGAGGCAATCAGTATAGTTGTAGATAAGTCGCTTGCCCAATCTGCTCAAACTAGTCTACAAGCTTTACTTGCCAATCTGACTCTGGATTCTATGAAAGAACTTCATGCTCGTGTAGAGGAAAGTCTAGCAAGAGCTAAAGCTGTTCTTGATAATCCAAACTCCAGTCAAGAGGAGGTTAATGCCCAGGTTCAAGTCATGAAAGCCTTGACTGAGGAGGTTAACAAGGCTTTGGCTGGTGGACTCACATCCCCAGCTCAGCTTGGGGAAGGAGGGAGCGCGACTACAAGTGAAGTAAGCCCAACTCCCAGACGGGGGCGAGGTCGCAGAGGACAACTAACCCCTCCTGCAATGCTAGCACCAGCAGAAAATCAAGAAATCAAAGAAACGACGGAGGAAGTTACAGACTACACAAATGGTCAGGGGAGCTATCCTTTATCAGAAAAAATCCATACTCTCCTCCAAGAACTGAAGATCAGCACTGAAAATCCAGAACAAGTCCAAAAACTCAAGGAAGCCTACGATAAACTCAACGAAGCATTAGGGCAATCAGAAAATGGGCTTGTCAATCAGGAGGTCTTTAATGCTGCACTTGAGGAGTATAAAAAGGCAGTCCAATTAAAGAATGGTGGGAGCTTCTCCTCACATTCTCGAGGTAAGAGAGATACAATATCTTCAAATCTAAGAGTTGGTTATGGAAGAAGGGGACCGGGTCCAAATGGAAAGTATACAGATTTAACCGATGATAGAACTGCTAAGAATTTTCAGAATAATACGCCATTCTACGGTAAAGACTTGTTTTGGGTTGCAGAATCAGATAATTCGAATATTAGAAATATCACTGTAAGTGGTCTAGAAGGAATGAACTTAAATCTTCGATTAGAAGGACAAGGTACTAGAAAAGCTGTATTGCGAGCAACTGGTACACCACCACAAAATGTTTTTGGAGCTAGGCGAATAGTTGTCACAGCAATTGCGGAAAATGGTCATAGTGTACAAAAAGAATTAACAATGATTTTCCATCTTCCTAAAGTTTCATTTGATACAAGTAGCGAAGATTTAAAAGGAAAAGCAAATGATAAGCCAATAGTTACTGTGAGAATGCCAGGAAATTTACCAAGTTCTCATATTCAATCTGGAACACAGGTAAAAGCTTTTTTAGTTAGAGGTGGTCGTAATAGTGATAACTGGTTAAATCCTCATGCAGAAGGGTATGAAGTTGTTGCTGTAACGCTAGTGAAGACTGACGGGACTGCTGTATTTACTCCGACTGATTATAGAAAAGAGAATATAGGAAAAGAACCTCTGAAAGCGATTTTAGCAATTGTCAATCAAGGAACAGAAACTCCAAAAGAAGACTATATCTCCCCTCTGTCAGATAGAAGTATTCAAGCTACAGATCCGATTGATAGGGACAGTGCGATTCAGGAGTTAGAGCAAGCAGCAACAACTAAGAGGGAATCGTTCGACCGTATTGACCACTTAACAGAGGAAGAGAAAGCTGAGGCAGTTAAGAAAGTCAACGAAGCCCTAAAAGCAGCGAAATCGAATGTTGACGCAGCAAATACGAAAGCTAAAGTAGATGAAGCGAAGGCTAGTGGCTTAGGAAACATCAAGGGTGTCAGTGCCACTGCGGCAACTCACCAAGCAGCGATTCAGGAGTTAGAGCAAGCAGCAACAACTAAGAGGGAATCGTTCGACCGTATTGACCACTTAACAGAGGAAGAGAAAGCTGAGGCAGTTAAGAAAGTCAACGAAGCCCTAAAAGAAGCGAAATCGAATGTTGACGCAGCAAATACGAAAGCTAAAGTAGATGAAGCGAAGGCTAGTGGCTTAGGAAACATCAAGGGTGTTAGTGCCACTGCGGCAACCAACGCCAACGCTAAGGAAGAACTACGCAGAAAAGCGCAAGAGAAGAAAGCGGAGTTGGCAAACATCAAACACTTGACTACAGAAGAGCTGAACGAAACCAATCGGAAAGTTGAAGAAACCTTAAGAAAAGCTGAGGGCGAAGTCGATAAAGCGAAAGACCAAACTTCTGTAGAGAGTGCTAAGAACGATGGCTTAAGCGCCCTTGATAAAATTCTTGACGATATCATTGCTCGTATTAACCAAGGAAACTCATACATACCAGGTAATGGTGGCAATCAAGCAGGTTCAGATAGTAGAGGGGATACGGCTAGCCAAGGAGATAGACCAGCTCCATCTGGTGATGGCAGTCAAGGTGATGCAAATAACCAAGATCGGCCTACTACTCCAAACGCTCCTGCTCATTCGGGAAATTCGACAAATCAAGCTACTGCTCCATCTGCTCAACAGAGGGGAGCAGGAAATGCGACAGCACCAGAGTCTTCACGAGGGCTATCTGGAAGTTCTGTGATGGCTCCAGCCCGTAGCCGTAGAAGTGTAGCCTTTGCTGGCGGCGCTCAATCGAGTCAAGAGAAACAGGTTGATAAATCCGTCTTAAGAGATTTGATTCAAAACTTGGAAACTCGTTTGAAAGACTTGGATGGTATTGATCAATCTGTCATCGACGCTGCGAAGGTCATTCTCGGAGAGGGTCAAGCAGCCCTTAGAAATGCTGATTTGACAGAGGCAGGCTTGAGAGAGATTACTGCTAAGGTCAAAGAAGCACTCGAATCCTTGAAAGGCAAGCAAGCGACTAAGGATGAAGAAACGAAAGAAACAAGCAAAGAGCAAGGTCATCTCCCATACGGTACCATGATTGCTAGCCTGCTCGCCCTTCTTGGTCTCCTTCTCTTCCTCATCGCTCGTCGTAAGAAAGAGTCAGAACTCAAGAAATTGACCAAGGAATTGACTAAGGTTCTGCAAGAAAGCGACCTTACAAGTGTAGATGCGAAAGTTCTCGACCAAGCACGAGAAGCTCTCGCTCAAGCAGTTGCCTTCCTAGCCAATGAGAAAGAGTCTGACCACACAGAAGAGGAGTTGATTGAGAAACTCAAAGCTATTCTTGCTCAACTAAGATAAGTCAAGCTTAGACTAGTCGGAAACTAGCTAGAATAGTGATTGATAGAATGTTGGAAAAACTCAATTTGAGGTGAACATTCAGAAAATCTTTCTCTGATAGAACGCATAATATCAAGCTTTTTAAGGCAAGGTATTATGCGTTTTTATCATTTTGAAACTTTTTGTTCTATCTTATTTGTGATATTTTTCCCTTATTTCACAAATATTTCATATTTGGATTTTATAATAAGTTATAGCTTTCCAGTTTTTACTATACTTTGATATTCAAATATGTTATACTATGACTATTAAAGTAAATGAAAGGGGTTACGAACATGACGCCAGAAGAAATGTACTTGACAGATCGATTGGATGTACAGATAGCTCATTTTTTAAAGAAAAGCGTTCAACATCGTAGACGCTATAAGGTATTAAAAATAACAGAAATCGTGGCAGGTTTTCTCATAGCTGTTTTTTGTGCTATTCCTATGCCAGGTGATCGCTACCGTTTGATTTCGGTTGCCTTATCCAGTCTAGGCTTGCTGTGTGAGGGGATTCTCAATTTGTATAATGCCAAGGAACACTGGATTTCTTACCAAAAGACTGCGCAACTCCTGGAGAGAGAAAAATTCCTCTATCAATGCCAAACGGAGAAATATGCAGGAAAAACCAAGGCTTTTGCCCTATTTGTCAAGACATGCGAAGGTCTTATCTCAGAGGAAATCAACCAGTGGGAAAGTATCCAGTCAAAAGAAGTAGCAACTAGTGCAGATGCTCCAGTTAAAAAAGAGTAGGAGGTGGAGGAAATGTTTCAATCCAGTTACCTATTGCCCTTGCTCTGGTTAAAAAAAGAATCCAATAAAGAAGAGATGAGCGCGACCCAGTGCCAGATATTTTTCTTTTATTATCAACTGTTTGAACTCTTATTTGCTAGAGAAAGCGACTTGAGCGACTTATGTCTGGGAAGGCAAGGTTTTTATTTCTCGCAGTTAGAGAAAGATTTGCTTTCTGGAGTTTCCCAATTTCTAAGAAACTTGGAGGGCAGGGGGACTCTCAAGGCTAACCAAGAAGTATCAGCTCGCAAAGCCCTTTTTCTAGCCTTGACAACTAGCCAGTCAGATTGGCAGGAGTTGGCTCCTGTTTTTGATTTTTATCAGGCTGTCGGGAGGCTTGAAACTCCTTCTTTCTTGAGTTCTCAGGACAGACAATATCTGATGTGGATTTACCAGTCAGCTTTGGAGAAGGATTATAGTGTCAAGGTAATTGGCGACAAGCATTTTGTATTGAAGAGACAAGATGCTACTAAATTGACAGGGCGCCAAACTCAAACTTTGGAAATTCTGAGTCAATCAGAAGACTTGGTCAATCCTGTCTATGTTACATTAGGAGAAAAGGGGGTGCTCTTACTTGATTAAGAGAGGAGATGTTGTGGCTCTTTATTTGCCTTTTCCGACTATTAGTAGCGATTTGGCTGTGAAGAATCATATGTATATTTGTATTGACAACAGTATGACTAAAAACAAAGAGTTAGTTAAAAATCAGACCTTCAAACCAGCTCTCTTGACCAGACGTTTGGTCAAGAACTTTATGATAGAAGAGCCGGATTTAGCTCGTAATCCTTTTACAAGACCAACCTTGATTGACTTAGATAAGGTATTTATGTTGGATAATACGGTCATTCCGACTTCTTATCTAGCCAGACGGCGACGCAATGTCTCAGAAGAATTATACGAGGAAATTTTGGATCACTTAGTCCAACCACGGCTGATTTTGCTGAACAAGTCTGAGTTTATGCAACTCAATCCAGGAACTTATTAGGAGGTAGAAGATGACAAATAAAGCAGTAAATGACTTTATACTAGCTATGGATTACGATAAAAAGAAACTCTTGACCCATCAGGGAGAGAGTATTGAAAATCGTTTCATCAAAGAGGGGAATCAGCTACCCGATGAGTTTGTTGTTATCGAAAGAAAGAAGCGGAGCCTGTCGACAAACACAAGTGATATTTCCGTGACGGCTACCAACGATAGTCGCCTCTATCCTGGAGCACTTCTCGTAGTGGATGAGACCTTGTTAGAGAATAATCCCACTCTTCTTGCGGTCGATCGTGCTCCGATGACTTATAGTATTGATTTGCCTGGTTTGGCAAGTAGTGATAGCTTTCTCCAAGTAGAAGACCCCAGCAATTCAAGTGTTCGCGGAGCGGTAAACGATTTGTTGGCCAAGTGGCATCAAGACTATGGTCAGGTCAATAATGTCCCAGCTAGAATGCAGTATGAAAAAATCACGGCTCACAGCATGGAACAACTCAAGGTCAAGTTTGGTTCTGACTTTGAAAAGACAGGGAATTCTCTTGATATTGATTTTAACTCTGTCCATTCGGGCGAAAAGCAGATTCAGATTGTCAATTTTAAGCAGATTTATTATACAGTCAGCGTAGATGCTGTTAAAAATCCAGGAGATGTGTTTCAAGATACTGTAACGGTAGAGGATTTGAGGCAGAGAGGAATTTCTGCAGAGCGTCCTTTGGTCTATATTTCGAGTGTAGCTTATGGGCGTCAGGTCTATCTCAAGTTGGAAACCACGAGTAAGAGTGATGAAGTAGAGGCTGCTTTTGAAGCTTTGATAAAAGGAGTCAAGGTGGCTCCTCAGACAGAGTGGAAACAGATTTTAGACAATACAGAAGTGAAGGCAGTTATTTTAGGGGGCGACCCGAGTTCGGGTGCCCGAGTTGTAACAGGCAAGGTGGATATGGTAGAGGACTTGATTCAAGAAGGCAGTCGCTTTACAGCAGATCATCCAGGGTTACCGATTTCCTATACAACTTCATTTTTACGGGACAATGTAGTTGCGACCTTTCAAAACAGTACAGACTATGTTGAGACTAAGGTGACAGCTTACAGAAACGGAGATTTACTCTTGGATCATAGTGGTGCCTATGTTGCCCAATATTATATTACTTGGGATGAATTATCCTATGATT
Source organism: Streptococcus sp. 1055 (assembly GCF_013276815.1). Taxonomy (NCBI): domain Bacteria; kingdom Bacillati; phylum Bacillota; class Bacilli; order Lactobacillales; family Streptococcaceae; genus Streptococcus; species Streptococcus sp. 1055. The sequence continues at coordinate 18,517 of NZ_VMLT01000051.1, forward strand.
ATCAAGGTAAAGAAGTTTTGACTCCTAAGGCTTGGAACAGAAATGGGCAGGATTTGACGGCTCATTTTACCACTAGTATTCCTTTAAAAGGGAATGTTCGCAATCTCTCTATCAAAATTAGGGAGTGTACCGGACTTGCCTGGGAATGGTGGCGTACGGTTTATGAAAAAACCGATTTGCCCCTAGTACGTAAGCGGACGATTTCTATTTGGGGAACGACTCTTTATCCTCAGGTAGAAGATAAGGTAGAGAATGACTAGGAGAGAAGAACGTTTGCGACAAAAAGAGGCAATGCTCTCTCTGCGAATATCTGAAAGTTTATCTCTTGCCTAGCGATTTCCATTGGAGTATGCTCGTGATGTTAAAATGAGTCTATCAAATAGTGGCTGTAAGAAAAAGTAAAAAGGGTAGTGAAACTCCTTGCTATACAGGGAATTAGCTACCTTTTGCTTGTTTTAGAAGCTCTTCTATTGATTTCTTAGAATACAATAGCGCCTATAAGAACTGTTGAATTTCAAAGTATTTACTTGAACTATGATATGTCTGGAGTAGACTGTCAATAAAAGGTGCAGTATGATTGTTTTTGTCGATTATATCTACAAACTCTAAACAGTAGTTTGAGCGGACTTTGTCAAACTTGGTAGAAACTTTCTATTTTCAGATAATGGTCTAGTTTGTTTTTTGAATGTTGATAAGGATAGAAAGGCAAGACCATCTTGGCAACAAAAGTGTCATCCTAGCTTGATTTACTGAATAAAATCTATTTCCTCTAGTGAAAATCGAAAAAACTTGTGTTATAATAAGAAAGATTAAAATGTGAAAAAAGGAGATTCCTAATGGGACGTAAATGGGCCAATATCGTAGCCAAGAAAACGGCTAAAGATGGAGCTAACTCTAAAGTATATGCAAAATTTGGTGTAGAAATCTATGTAGCAGCTAAAAAAGGTGATCCAGATCCAGAATCAAACTCAGCTTTGAAATTCGTTATCGACCGTGCTAAACAAGCCCAAGTGCCAAAACACGTTATTGATAAAGCGATTGATAAAGCAAAAGGAAACACAGACGAAACCTTTACAGAAGGACGTTACGAAGGTTTTGGACCAAATGGTTCTATGTTGATCGTGGATACTTTGACTTCAAATGTCAACCGTACAGCGGCTAATGTCCGTGCAGCTTTTGGTAAAAACGGAGGAAACATGGGCGCTTCAGGTTCGGTTTCATACCTCTTTGACAACAAGGGAGTTATCGTATTTGCAGGTGAAGATGCCGATGCAGTCTTTGAGCAATTGCTTGAAGCAGATGTGGATGTGGATGATGTAGAAGCAGAAGAAGGTACAATCACAGTTTACACAGCTCCAACTGACCTTCACAAGGCTATCGTTGCCCTTCGTGAGTCAGGTATCGAAGAATTCCAAGTGACTGAATTGGAAATGATTCCTCAGTCAGAAGTGGAATTGTCAGGCGATGACCTTGAAACCTTTGAAAAACTTTACAGCGTTCTTGAAGACGACGAAGACGTACAAAAAATCTACACAAACGTAGACGGGTTCTAAATTAACCTAGCAAACATGATCCTAAGTGAAAAAATCACTTGGGATTTTTTAAATCAAAAAAATAGTTCTCTAGGAAACTTTTTCTTGACATCTTTTCTGAAAATGATAAAATAGTTCTCATGGAAACTTAATTGTTCTCCAGAGAACTATTTTTATTTAGAAGGAGGAGATTATGGACAAACCGATGTTAGTCTTTAAGCGTTTTGGTCATCAGATTCACCTCATGGTGCAAAAGGAAGCCAAACGTTGTGGTATTGAATTTATGGGTGGGCCTCAAGGTCAGGTTGTACGTTTTTTGGATAATCGTGAGAAAAACCAAGACTTGGTCTTGATTAAAGATATCGAGCAGGAACTCAATATTACCAAGTCTGTTGCTAGTAATTTGGTCAAGCGTATGGTGCAAAATGGTTTGGTGGAATTGGAGGAGAATCCCAGCGATAAGCGGGCTAAATTTGTTCGTCTGACGAACAAAGCACGTTCTCAGATGCAAGAGGTTAAGGCTTTTTTTGAACGCATAGACAAGCAGTTGATGGAAGACATTGATGAAGATGAATTACTGATTTTTGAGAAAGTTCTCGGTCAACTACAGGCAAATATCAAGGGAATAGGAGGAGAGAATGAAGAAATTAGCCAAACGAATTAGTAGAAAAGAATGGGGGATGATTTTACTAGCCATTCTCTTTACTTGCTTTTCGGTCTATCTGGAGTTGGAAGTGCCGACCTATATCTCGAAAATTACGGATTTGCTAGGTAGTCAAGGAACTAATTTAGATGAGTTGTGGCAGCCGGCGAGTATGATGGTGGGAATGTCCTTTCTTGCCTTCTTGTCCGTAGTTGCAGTTGGATTTTTTGCATCCCGAGTGGCGGCTTCTTATACTAGTAGGCTGAGAAGTGATATTTTAACCGAGTTTTGGATTACTCGCAGACAGAGATTAAGAAATTCTCTATTCCCAGTCTTTTAACTCGTACCACCAATGATATTACTCAGGTTCAGATGTTGATTACTATGGGCTTGCAAGTGGTTACGCGTGGTCCAATTATGGCTATTTGGGCTATCGGGAAGATTTTAGGTCATTCAGAATACTGGCTCTGGGCCGTACTTGTGGCAGTGATTGTCAACGTTTTAATGACAACAGTCTTGATGACGCTAGCCTTTCCGAAACAGTCCTTGATTCAAAGTCTGACTGATAAACTGAACAGTATCACTCGTGAGAGTTTAACAGGTATTCGTGTCGTTCGTGCCTATAATGCAGAGGATTACCAAAATGAAAAATTTGCAGCAGCAAATGATGAATTGACACGCTTGAATTTGTTTGTCAACCGTCTTATGGCCATTTTAAATCCCATCATGATGGGGATTTCAAGTGGTTTGAGTGTGGCGATTTACTGGATTGGGGCCTATGTAATCAACGATGCTGCTGCGACAGCGCGTCTGCCTCTCTTTAGTGACATGGTTGTTTTCATGTCTTATGCCATGCAGGTTGTCATGGGCTTCCTTCTCATGGGGGCGCTCTTCATCGTTCTTCCCCGAACCATGGTCTCTGCTAAGCGGATTAATCAGGTTCTAGATTTGCATTCTTCTATCCAAAATCCTGCTCAAGTGCAGCTGGCTAATGAAAACCTTAAAGGTCAGGTTGAGTTTAAGGATGTGACCTTCCGCTATGCAGCAAATTCGGAGGCGGTTATTGAGAATGTTAGCTTTAAAGCAGAAGCGGGTCAAACAGTGGCCTTTATTGGTTCAACAGGTTCTGGTAAATCAACTCTGGTCAATCTGATTCCACGTTTCTACGACGTATCAGCAGGAGAGATTTTTGTAGACGGTGTCAATGTTCAAGACTATGCCTTAGAAGATTTGCGCAACAAGGTTGGCTATATTCCACAAAAAGCTGTTCTCTTTTCAGGTGATGTCAAGGCTAATCTAGACTTTGGACAGAGTCAAGAAACACCACTTAGTGAGCAGGCTATGTGGCAGGCCTTGGAATTGGCCCAGTCTAAGAACTTTATCGAAGACAAGGAAGCGGGTTTAGAGTCAGAAGTGGCCCAAGGAGGAATCAACTTCTCAGGTGGTCAAAGACAGCGTCTGGCCATTGCGCGTGCCTTGGCTCGGAAGCCAGAAATCCTCATCTTTGATGACTCCTTCTCAGCCTTGGATTACAAGACAGACCGTGTCCTACGCCAAGAGTTAGCAGAGAAAACCAAGTCTATGACCAAGCTTATCGTCGCACAGCGTATTTCAACGATTATGGATGCTGATTTGATTTTGGTCTTGGATAAAGGAAAAGTCGTGGGACAAGGCACCCACAAGGAACTTCTAGCTAATAACGAAGTTTACCAAGAAATTGCCTATTCACAACTATCGAAGGAGGAATTGGAACATGGAAAATAAGAAAATGTCTCTCTGGAAACAGAGTAAACCCTATCTTGCAGGCCTCCAGTTTGCCCTTCTGATAGCCTTTCTAGCAACAATCGTATCCAATATCGTTACTGTTTATGGGCCGACTCGCATCAAGGAAATGACCAATATCATTGCAAGTGGTCTAGAAACAAGTGTGGATGTCGTGGCGGTTGCAGCTATTGGTGGTTTTTTGGCCGTGATTTATGTGATCGGACTTCTATCAAATTATTTGCAGGCCTTTCTGTTTACTACAGTCATTCAACGTTTTTCAGAGCGTTTGAGAAGAGCCATTGCAGAGAAAATCAATAGCCTACCATTGGGATATTTTGATGGACATTCTCAAGGAGATACCTTGTCTCGTGTAACCAATGACGTTGACACTGCAGCCCAGTCTCTCAATCAAAGTCTGGGAACAGTTCTTTCATCTAGTTTACTGGTCTTAGCAGTCTTGGTAACCATGTTTGGGATGAACTGGATTTTAGCCTTGGTGACGGTTGTTTCAACCCTTGTTGGATTTGCTTTCGTGTCTGTCTTTATGGGCAAATCACAGGGTTTCTTTAAGAGTCAGCAACAGGATTTGGCAGCTGTCAATGGCTATGTGGAGGAAATGTACTCTGGCCATAATGTGGTGACCAGTTACAATGCCATCGAAAGTACGAAAGAAGAGTTTGCGAAATTAAACAATCGTCTGTATGGTAGTATCTGGAAATCTCAATTTATTTCAGGGATTATGATGCCGATTATGATGTTTATTGGGAACTTTAGCTATGCCTTGGTGATTATCGTTGGTGCAGCCTTGGCTTTAAATGGACACATCAGTATCGGGATTATCGTTGCCTTTATGGCCTACGTTCGTATCTTTTCTCAGCCTCTTTCACAAATCGCCCAAGGGATTACTAGTTTGCAGCAGGCTAGTGCAGCCATGGGACGTGTCTTCGAATTCCTAGCTGAAGAGGAAATGGAAGACGAATCCCATAAAGAAAGACAATTGAGCGATATGAAAGGTCAAGTAGTCTTTGATCGAGTCTCCTTTGGTTATACACCAGAGCGAACCATTATTCATGACTTTTCTGCGACCGCTCATGCAGGTCAAAAGGTTGCCATTGTCGGACCGACTGGAGCTGGGAAGACAACTATTGTCAATCTTTTGATGAAGTTCTATGAGATTGATAAGGGAAGTATCCGCATCGATGGTGTGGATACCAAAGAGATGAAGCGTTCGGAAGTACACGATGCCTTTTCAATGGTCTTGCAGGATACTTGGCTCTTTGAAGGGACCATTCGCGACAATCTCATCTATAACCAAACAAGTATTAGTGATGAGCGTGTGATTGAAGCCAGCAAGGCTGTGGGGGTTCACCACTTTATCATGACCCTACCAGATGGTTACGATACAGTCTTGGATGATACAGTGACCTTGTCTGTCGGGCAAAAACAACTCTTGACCATTGCTCGTGCTTTGCTGAAAGATGCACCACTCCTAATCCTAGATGAGGCGACTTCTTCTGTCGATACTCGGACGGAGGAATTGATTCAGAAAGCTATGGACCGTTTGATGGAAGGCAGAACTTCCTTTGTCATCGCCCACCGCTTGTCTACTATCCGAAATGCTGATCTTATTCTGGTTATGAAAGATGGAAATATCATCGAGCAAGGAAATCATGATGAGCTGATGGCGCAAGCTGGTTTCTACGCTGACCTCTACAACAGTCAATTTACAGAAGACGAAGTAGAAGAATAAACCCAAAGAAGGCTTGACGGCCTTCTTTTTCTGCACTATACTAGAAGACGAGTGCTTCCCTATAAGCAATACTCTTCGAAAATCTCTTCAAACCGCGTCAGCTTCGCCTTGTAGTAGGTATATGAGTCTTATTTACAACCTCAAAGCAGTGCTTTGAGCAGTCTGTGGCTAGCTTCCTAGTTTGCTCTTTGATTTTTATTGAGTATAAAATTTGAGTAAGTGATGAGAAAATATATGAAAAATTATCAAGAATGGTATGGCCACATGGCTGCTAACATTAAAAATAAGCCTATCTTTCTGAGACTGTTAAGAGCTTTCAATAGGTTCATGACCATAGTTATGCCTATAGTTTATCTAACCTTGTTAGCAACTACCTATCTCCAACAAGGACTTGGGAAACAGGTCGGAATCTATTTGTTTATTCCAGCGTCAGGTTTTGTGATTTTGTCCTTTCTTCGTAAGAAAATCAATGCTCCTAGGCCTTATGAGGAATGGGATATTAAACCTCTGCTTGACAGAGATAGTCCTGGTCAGTCTATGCCCAGTCGTCATGTCTTTTCGGCAACCATTATCTCCATGGCTTGCCTTCATGCTAGTTTATCTCTAGGGATTATCTTATTGGTCTTATCAGCTCTCCTCGGTCTAGTGAGAGTCTTAGGTGGCGTGCATTTTCCCAAGGATGTAGTAGTTGGCTATGCTTGTGGTCTGGTGTGGGGATTCCTTTTCTTCTTATTATGACATGTAAGTTAAGCTAGTCCTACAACCACTTACTGCTTCAAATTGACCACTTGCTTTTTTGCCCTTGTATTCCTAACTTAGCTTTGATATAGTAGAGTCAGAAAGGAGATGTGATGAAGTTACGAATTGAGATTGACGGCAATTTAGAGGAGACTGAAATTGTCATCAAGGCAGCGGCTTTGACAGATGAGATTGCGGATTTACAGCGGCTCTTGCAAGAATCCAAGTCTCCTAGGTTGATTTTTTATAAGGGGACGGGTGAATATTATCTGGACTTGTCGGAAATTCTCTTCTTTGAGACAGAAGGTAGCAAGATTTATGCCCATACTCAGAAAGATGCCTACGAGGTTCGGCTTAAACTCTATGAGTTAGAGGCTATCCTGCCCCGTTATTTCAGTCGAGTATCCAAGTCAACTATCGCTAATATCCGTCAGGTTTACTCGGTGGACAAGTCCTTTTCAGGAACGGGCACTATTTCCTTTTATCAGACCCACAAGGAGGTTCATGTCTCACGGCATTACCAATCCCTCCTAAAAGAAAATCTAAGAAACATGAGGTAATAAGATGAAAAAGAAAGCATTTGGTATTGTGTTACTTGTACTAGCAGCTTTAATATTAGTACAAGGAAATTTTGGAATCCCTTCTCTAGGAGGGCACATTTGGCCCTTGATTGGTATTACTTTTTTTGCCTACCAATCAGTTGGAGCTTTGTTGCGTCGCCACTTAACTTCAGCCTCTTTTACAGTTCTAGTAGCCTTAATGATTGCTAATCATTTTTATGACATCTTACCTATTCCAAATCAGTCATTGTTCTGGGCTAGTATTTTGATTGTAATGGGTGTCAGCGTACTCACTCATTCTAACAGAACTTGGAATGGGAAAAAATGGTGGTATGATGGTGAAAAAAACATTCTTGTAGATAAGGAAGTTGCTTTTGGGACTGGGACTTTCTACAAGCAAAACCAAGAATTGGTAGAAGACCAAGTAGAAGTTGGTTTTGGCAATGCCAAGATATATTATGACAATGCAGAGATTTTAGGAGATACCGCAACCCTGAAGGTGGAAGTTGGTTTTGGCAATGCAGTTATCTATGTTCCCCAACATTGGAGAGTTGATTTGAAGGTGGAAACTTTCTGTGGTGTAGCCAAGGCAGATGCCCCTCTAGCCCCAACCAGCAAAACCTTGATTATCCGTGGGGATGTGGCTTTTGGAAAGTTGGAGGTTGTCTACGTTAAATAAAAAAATCTTCACTTAAACCATCCAAAATAGACGTACTAAGAGTAGGAAATTGATGCCTTGCTCTGATTTCAGTTCTATGGTTGTTAGACTTTAAAAAATGAAATGTTGCCTTTAAAAGTTGTATATTTTTCGATGTTTTGACTCTTACGTTTGATGTATCTATGTCCTACAGCGTGGATGATGTAGTATCAAATGCTTTTAAAAAATGAATGATATTGGACAGTTTTTTTGGCCTCTAATTGCTCAGGAGCCATGAAAGCAAGCACTTGGGTTTATGACAAGGGAGAATGGTATTATGTAAGTTCTTCTGGTGCCATGCTAGCGAATGATTGGGTCAAAGATAATGGCAAGTGGTATTATCTGGCTTCATCAGGTAAGATGCTTCGCAATACCTACACACCTGATGGTTATTACGTTGGCAAATCAGGTGCCTGGCAATAAGAATAATACTCTTCGAAAATCTCTTCAAACCACGTCAGCTTCATCCACAACCTCAAAAAGCTGTTTTGAGCTGACTTCGTCAGTTCTATCTACAACCTCAAAGCAGTGCTTTGAGCAACCTGCGGCTAGCTTCCCAGTTTGCTCTTTGATTTTCATTGAGTATAAGAAGTCCTTTTCCTTTAAGGAAGAGGCTTTTTACTTGCTTTTCTGCTGCTTCCTCATTTGTCCTAAAGCCTTTTTTGTGTTAAAATGAATGGTATGAAAGCTAAAAAAATGTGGATGGCAGGTCTGGCCCTGCTTGGTATTGGGAGCCTTGCCCTTGCTACGAAAAAAGTTGCAGATGACCATAAGCTCAGGAAGACTCAGGAAGAGTTGACAGCGATTGTGCGAGACCATTTTTCAGACATGGGAGAAATTGCGACCCTCTATGTTCAAGTTTACGAAAGCGGTCTAGAGAGCTTGGTTGGTGGCGTGATTTTTGAGGATGGGCGTCATTATACCTTTGTCTATGAAAATGAAGACCTAGTCTATGAGGAGGAAGTCTTATGATACAACCAGCAAGTTTAGAAGAATTAGCATCCTTAGTAGAAAAAGATGGCAAGAAGGTCTTCCTTTTTGTGGCGGACTGGTGTGGCGATTGTCGTTATATCTATCCTGCCTTGCCAGAAATTGAGGAGACCAATCCAGAGTTCACCTTTATTCGTGTGGACCGAGACCAGTATATGGATTTGGCTAAACTCTGGGATGTTTATGGAATTCCTAGCCTTGTTGTTCTAGAAAAGGACAAGGAAATCGGTCGTTTTGTCAATCGCGACCGTAAAAGTAAGCAACAAATTAACGACTTTTTAGCAGGACTGAAATAGGAGAAAAAGAAAACAATGATTTTTACATACAACAAAGAACATGTCGGTGATGTCCTTATGGTCATCGTGAAAAATAGCGGAGATGCCAAACTGGATGTAGAACGCAAAGGCAAGGTAGCCCGTGTTTTTCTCAAAGATAATGGGGAAACAGTGGCTTGGAATATTTTTGAAGTTTCAAGTTTATTTGAAATTGCAGAGTTCGGTCAAGTCTTTTTATCAGATGAACAGGTCGCTCGTTTGAACCAAGAATTGCAGGCGGAAGGTTTTAAAGAAGAAATTGTCAATGACAAGGAACCTAAGTTTGTTGTTGGTGAAATTGTCGAGATGGTAGTCCATCCTGATAGTGACCACCTCAACATCTGCCAAGTTGCAGTCGCAAGTGATAAGATCGTGCAAATCGTTGCAGGGGCTCCCAATGCGCGTGTGGGGTTGAAAACCATTGTCGCTCTTCCTGGAGCTATGATGCCCAAAGGCAATCTTATTTTCCCAGGCGAACTTCGTGGTGAAAAGAGTTTTGGAATGATGTGCAGTCCTCGTGAATTGAATCTGCCAAATGCTCCACAAAAACGTGGTATTATTGAATTATCAGAAGACCAAGTTGTCGGAACACCATTCGACCCAGCTAAACACTGGACTGCCTAAGAAGTTGTTAATATCTGATAGACCAGATAGAAGGAAATAAGATGGCAAAAAATGTAGTGATTACAGGAGCGACATCAGGTATTGGTGAAGCAATTGCGCGTGCTTATCTGGAGCAGGGTGAGAATGTCGTTCTAACTGGACGACGGACAGACAGATTAGAAACTCTTAAGTCGGAGTTTGCAGCAATCTATCCAAATCAAAATGTCTGGACCTTTCCACTAGACGTGACGAATATGGCCATGGTCAAGACTGTCTGCTCCGATATTCTAGAAACGATAGGTCAGATTGATATATTGGTCAATAACGCTGGACTAGCTCTTGGCTTGGCACCCTATCAGGACTATGAAGAGTTGGATATGTTGACCATGCTGGATACCAATGTCAAAGGTTTAATGGCAGTCACTCGCTCTTTCTTGCCAGCAATGGTAAAAGCCAATCAAGGACATATCATCAATATGGGGTCAACCGCAGGAATTTATGCCTATGCTGGTGCCGCTGTTTACTCAGCTACCAAGGCTGCGGTTAAGACCTTTTCGGATGGACTGCGAATTGATACCATCGCAACGGATATCAAGGTGACGACCATTCAGCCTGGAATTGTTGAAACAGATTTTTCTACAGTGCGTTTTCACGGTGATAAAGAACGAGCTGCGACGGTTTATCAGGGAATCGAAGCCTTGCAGGCACCAGACATCGCAGACACAGTAGTCTATGTGACCAGTCAACCTCGTCGTGTTCAGATTACAGATATGACCATTATGGCCAATCAACAGGCGACAGGTTTCATGGTTCATAAAAAATAAAAAATTTTCTCGAAAAGTTACAAATTTCTGTAACTTTTTTGATTTCCTACGAATAGATAAGTAGGAGGAAGAAAATATGTATAATAAAGTTATCATGATTGGGCGTTTAACGTCTACACCGGAATTGCACAAAACCAACAATGACAAGTCAGTAGCGCGAACAACTATCGCTGTAAATCGTCGTTACAAAGACCAAAACGGGGAACGCGAAGCTGATTTTGTCAATATGGTCCTTTGGGGCAGACTAGCAGAAACTTTGGCAAGCTACGCAACCAAAGGAAGTCTCATTTCAGTGGATGGGGAATTACGTACTCGTCGTTTTGAGAAAAATGGTCAGATGAATTATGTGACTGAAGTACTTGTTACAGGATTCCAACTCTTGGAAAGTCGTGCCCAACGTGCTATGCGAGAAAATAACGCAGGGCAGGATTTGGCAGATTTGGTTTTGGAAGAGGAAGAATTGCCATTTTAATACTCTTCGAAAATCTCTTCAAACCACGTTAGCTTTATCCACAACCTCAAAGCAATGCTTTGAGCAGCCTGCGGCTAG
>NZ_VMLT01000052.1:0-7667 GCF_013276815.1 Streptococcus sp. 1055
CTATCGTCCTTATGCAGGGGCTCCTAGAGGGGAGAAAGTCTATGAAAAGATTAGCGGACGTCGTTTTGAGCGAACTTCAATTGTTGCAGGACAAGTAGACGGAGAGTTTATAGCTCCCATGATTTACAAGAACAGCATGACAAGCGATTTCTTTGTGGAGTGGTTCAAAACGCAACTCCTACCTGCTTTGAAAGACACCTCATGTTATTGTCATGGACAATGCTAGTTTTGATCCCAAGAACATTTTGGATGAACTCTGCATCCAAGATAAACACTTTTTCTTACCTCTACCACCTTATTCACCAGATTTGAATCCTATTGAGCAAGCATGGGCTATCTTGAAAAAGAAAGGAACAGATTTATTAAGGGAAGTCCCAACTATTTTTGAATGTTTGGAACGCTTTTTTAAAACTAAATGATTATATAATTGAAATAAGAAGAAAATCATTATCAGAAAATTATAGGAGGTAGTAAAATTGACTTGCTTAATCAGTGTTATTTTATTACATCAAGGAGATAAAAATAGTTTATTAGAGTCTTTATTAATAGTTGATAGACAAACATTTAAAGATATAGAAGTTATTATTGTAAAGCCAATATAGAACACCTTTTGTTGGTTTATTTATTCTTCCTGATGATTATTATAAACTTACAAAGGATTTTCGGTACTATATGGAACAAGAACTTGTTTTCGAAGAGGAACTTGTTTCACCGAGCTGGACCCATGAAGTTTATCCTTTGGGGCACTTAGGGGATATAGATATTCATTTTCTACATTATTCTAGTATTGAAGAAGCACGGACTAAGTGGGAAAAAAGAAAAAACGCATAAATTGGGATAATCTATATTTTAAATTTGATAATAAAGATTCAGCTAGTGAAGAAATTTTAAATAAGATGGATAATCTTCCTTATTCTAATAAATTAATTTTAGTCAATCGTCCATATAAAAATTTGAAAAGTCAATGTGTTATTCCAGGTCAGGAACATCTTCCAGAACTGGCTATTATGTCTGATCCATTAAATACTTTTGATATCATGGCTTGGTTAAAAAAGGTGGCAATGCTCTTTAAGTGCAAGTTATTGCGCTGTAGCATATAAATCTATTCCCTACATATTTTTTAAATGTTCTACGAGTTAATTTAAAATGTTTAGCTTGTGGTATAATAGTTTCATGGATAAAAAATATGAAAAAATCTCTCAGGATTTGGGAGTGACGTTAAAGCAAATTGATACCGTTCTAAGTTTGACAGCTGAAGGGGCGACTATTCCCTTTATGGCGCGTTATCGCAAGGACATGACTGGTAGTCTGGATGAGGTGGCGATTAAGGCTATTATTGATTTGGATAAAAGTCTGACAAATCTCAATGACCGTAAGGAAGCTGTCTTAGCTAAGATTCAAGAACAAGGTAAGTTGACCAAGGAATTGGAAGAAGCTATCTTAGTTGCCGAAAAATTAGCAGACGTTGAAGAACTCTATCTTCCTTATAAGGAAAAGCGTCGTACCAAGGCAACCATTGCCCGTGAAGCTGGACTCTTTCCTCTTGCTCGCTTGATTTTGCAGAATATAGTTGACTTGGAGAAAGAAGCTGAAAAGTTCGTCTGTGAAGGATTTGCGACTGGCAAGGGAGCCTTGACCGGTGCAGTTGATATTTTGGTCGAAGCCTTATCGGAAGATGTGACCTTGCGTTCTATGACTTATCAGGAAGTGCTGAGACACTCTAAACTCACTTCTCAAGCCAAGGATGAAAGTCTTGATGAAAAGCAGGTTTTTCAGATTTATTATGATTTTTCAGAGACAGTTGGAACTATGCAAGGCTATCGTACCTTGGCTCTCAATCGTGGGGAGAAGCTAGGTGTCTTGAAGATCGGTTTTGAACATGCGACGGACCGTATTCTTGCCTTTTTTGCTACTCGTTTCAAGGTGAAAAATGCTTATATTGATGAAGTTGTTCAGCAATCCGTTAAGAAAAAGGTCTTGCCTGCTATCGAGCGCCGTATTCGTACAGAATTAACCGAGAAGGCAGAAGAGGGAGCTATTCAACTCTTTTCTGACAACCTGCGCAATCTTCTCTTGGTTGCTCCTCTAAAAGGGCGCATGGTTCTTGGATTTGACCCAGCCTTTCGTACAGGTGCCAAGCTAGCTGTCGTTGATGCAACTGGGAAAATGCTGACAACTCAGGTCATTTATCCTGTTAAACCAGCATCAGCTCGTCAAATCGAAGAAGCCAAGAAAGATTTGGCAGACTTGATTGGTCAATACGGTGTAGAGATTATTGCCATCGGAAATGGTACTGCTAGTCGTGAAAGTGAAGCCTTTGTGGCGGAAGTTCTTAAAGATTTTCCTGAGGTTAGTTATGTCATCGTAAATGAAAGTGGTGCTTCGGTCTATTCTGCCAGCGAACTTGCTCGTCAGGAGTTTCCAGACTTGACCGTTGAAAAACGCTCTGCTATTTCTATCGCCCGTCGTTTGCAGGACCCCCTTGCTGAATTGGTCAAAATCGATCCTAAGTCAATCGGTGTCGGTCAATACCAGCATGATGTCAGTCAGAAGAAACTGTCTGAAAGTCTGGACTTTGTCGTGGATACCGTGGTGAACCAAGTCGGTGTCAATGTCAATACAGCCAGCCCAGCTCTTCTTTCACACGTAGCTGGACTCAATAAAACCATCTCTGAAAATATCGTCAAATACCGTGAAGAAGAAGGAAAAATCACTTCACGCTCCCAAATCAAGAAAGTTCCTCGTTTGGGGGCTAAGGCCTTTGAACAGGCAGCTGGTTTCCTTCGTATCCCTGAAAGTAGCAATATTCTTGATAATACAGGAGTTCACCCAGAAAATTACGCTGCCGTTAAGGAACTTTTCAAACGCTTGGACATTAAGGACCTGAATGAAGAAGCCCAAGGCAAACTCAAGTCTCTTTCAGTCAAGGAAATGGCGCAAGGGCTAGACCTTGGTCCCGAAACTCTTAAAGATATCATTGCAGATCTTCTCAAACCAGGTCGAGATTTCCGTGATTCCTTTGACGCACCTATGCTTCGCCAAGATGTCCTGGATATCAAGGACTTAGTGGTTGGGCAGAAGCTAGAGGGTGTGGTGCGTAATGTCGTTGACTTCGGTGCCTTCGTTGACATTGGAATTCACGAGGACGGTCTCATTCATATTTCCCACATGAGTCGCAAATTTATCAAACATCCTAGCCAAGTGGTGTCAGTTGGAGATTTGGTGACCGTTTGGGTCAAGAAAATTGATACTGAACGTGAAAAAGTCAATCTGTCGCTCCTAGCTCCAGATGAATCTAACTGATTACGTCAAGCAGGTTTCGCTAGAAGACTTCGGCAGACCTTTTATCCATCATGCCCAGTGGAATAGGCGTCTACGTTCGACAGGTGGGCGATTTTTCCCCAAAGATGGGCATTTGGATTTTAATCCCAAGGTTTATCAGGAACTGGGTCTGGATGTTTTTAGGAAAATTGTCCGACATGAACTCTGTCATTATCACCTCTATTTTCAAGGGAAGGGCTATCAACACAAGGATCGGGATTTTAAGGAACTTTTGGAAGCAGTGGATGGATTACGCTTTGTGCCAACCTTGCCAAATAGAAACTCCAAGCCAATCAAGCTTTATCGTTGCCAATCCTGCCAGCAAACTTATCAGCGCAAGCGAAGGATTGATACCAAACGCTATCGCTGTGGAGTTTGTCGAGGAAAGTTGCTACTAGTAAATCAGCCTGAGGACTGATGAAAGCCGAGCCTACCCGTGATATACTATGTCTAACCTAGCAGAAAGAGGAAATATCATGAACAGTAAATTTTATAAAATGAGACGAAATCGCATGATTTCAGGAGTTCTGGCAGGTCTGTCAGACAAGTGGAACTTTGATGTTACCCTTGTTCGTTTTCTATTTGCTATTTTTACAGTCGCAAACTTTGGACTTGGTGTGATTATCTATATCATCCTAGCTTCTGTCATGCCAACCAAGGAAGAAATCGAAGCAGAAATGTACGGAACAGGCCCACGCAAACGCAAAGAAGCCCAAGCCATTGACGATAATGAAGGCTGGTTTTGGTGAGGTTTTACAAAAGATTTAGAATAAGCAAAAAGCTTTAAATCAATAGTCTAAACTGCTTGATTTAAAGCTTTTTTACTTTTAATAATATTTTTCCAGCTTCATCTACAAACTAAAAGCATTCTTTTGAACTCATGTTTCTAATCTATTTTTCATGCTGAGACAATACATTTTTGGAAAAATGGTGGATGCTGATAACAACTGATAACCAGCAAATAGCATAAGCAGTAGCTGTAAATTCTGTACCGATAAAGTATGTTTTTTCAACTAAGAGTTGACCGATGAATGGAGAGAGGAGATAGAGAAGTCCGATGAGTATATATTCTTTGTGTTTCATTAAGGCGCACCTTCTTTCCTTATAGGTAGTTCGATTTGAAAGTGTTGAATTTAATGGCATGTTATCTAGGTAAGCTTACTCAAATGATAGTTCCGATTCCCCCTTTCCAAAGTAAGCCTTTTCACACTTATATTTTACAATTTTAAAAATAGGAAATCAAATCATTTTATAAGTAATTTTGCCTACATTTCCCCCAATCTTACAAAAATGTAAGATTAAAGTCTCTTTTGTAAGGTTAGGTTATGGCAAGCGGTCTTTTTTTGATGTAAACTAGACTCATAAAGAACAAAGGAGTAACATCATGAAACAAATCTTACATAAGAAAACTAGAAAACCAAGCCATAAAGATATCGAGCGTGTTCAACTGGGATGCGCTATGATGCAAGCAACATTTCATTTGATGGGATATTAAGAAAGGAGATTCTCATGACACTTTTAGATGTAAAACACGTTCAAAAAATTTATAAAACTCGTTTTCAGGGCAACCAAGTAGAAGCCCTCAAGGATATTCACTTTACCGTAGAAAAGGGTGACTACGTTGCTATCATGGGTGAGTCTGGTTCTGGTAAATCTACTCTTCTCAATATTCTAGCTATGCTGGATAAACCAACTCGTGGTCAAGTTTATTTGAACGGAACAGACACCGCAACCATTAAAAATTCACAGGCTTCTAGCTTCCGTCGTGAAAAGTTGGGCTTTGTCTTCCAAGACTTTAACTTGCTAGATACTCTGTCTGTTAAGGACAATATCTTGCTTCCACTTGTCTTGTCAAGAAGACCTATTACGGAGATGATGAAGAAATTGGTGGTGACAGCTGAGAATCTAGGTATCAACCAATTGCAAGAGAAGTATCCTTACGAGATTTCAGGTGGTCAGAAACAGCGTGTAGCAGTAGCCCGCGCTATCATCACAGAGCCTGAAATTCTCCTTGCGGATGAGCCAACAGGAGCCCTTGATTCCAAGTCCTCTGCAGCTCTTCTTGATGTTTTTGATGAAATCAATGAGCGCGGCCAAACCATTCTCATGGTAACCCACTCAACAGCAGCAGCTAGCAGAGCTAAACGTGTACTCTTTATCAAAGACGGCATTCTTTACAACCAAATCTACCGTGGAGAGAAGACAGAACGTCAGATGTTCCAAGAGATCTCTGATACCTTGACTGTCATGGCAAGCGAGGTGAATTAGTATGTTTCGATTAACCAATAAGTTAGCGGTATCGAACTTGATTAAAAACCGCAAACTCTACTATCCTTTTGCGCTGGCTGTTCTCTTGGCAGTCACAGTCACCTATCTCTTTTACTCTCTAACCTTCAATCCCAAGATTGCTGAAATCCGTGGAGGAACAACCATTCAGGCTACACTTGGATTTGGTATGTTTGTCGTCACCCTTGCGTCAGCCATTATCGTCCTCTATGCCAATAGTTTTGTCATGAAGAACCGTTCCAAGGAACTAGGAATTTATGGCATGTTGGGCTTGGAGAAGCGTCACCTGATCAGTATGACCTTTAAGGAGTTAGTGGTATTTGGGATTCTAACTGTTGGAGCGGGTATCGGTATTGGAGCCTTGTTTGACAAGTTAATTTTCGCTTTCTTGCTCAAACTGATGAAATTGAAGGTTGAGCTGGTCGCTACCTTCCAAATGAATGTTGTCATTGCAGTACTTGTTGTCTTTGGATTGATTTTCCTAGGGCTCATGTTCCTGAATGCCCTTCGAATCGCCCGTATGAATGCCCTCCAGCTCTCGCGTGAGAAAGCAAGCGGAGAGAAAAGAGGTCGTTTCCTACCTCTCCAAACTATTCTTGGTTCCATAAGTTTAGGGATTGGCTATTATCTTGCCCTTACGGTAACCGATCCTCTTACAGCCCTAACAACTTTCTTCCTAGCTGTTTTGCTGGTTATTTTTGGTACTTATCTATTGTTTAATGCAGGGATTACAGTCTTCCTACAAATCTTAAAGAAAAACAAGAAATACTATTACCAACCTAATAACCTCATATCTGTTTCCAACTTGATTTTCCGTATGAAGAAAAATGCGGTTGGACTAGCAACCATCGCTATTTTGTCAACAATGGTTTTGGTAACCATGTCAGCAGCGACTAGTATTTTCAATGCCTCAGAATCCTTTAAAAAAGTGATGAATCCGCATGACTTTGGCATTACTGGAAAAAATGTTGAAAAAGAAGATTTGGACAAACTCTTGAGCCAGTTTGCAAGTGACAAAGGTTATAGTGTCAAAGAGAAAGAAGTGCTTCGTTACAGTAACTTTGGTATTGCAAATCAAGAAGGAACCAAGTTAACACTTTTTGAAAAAGGACAAAACCGTGTCCAACCCAAAACAGTTTTCATGGTATTTGACCAAAAAGATTATGAAAATATGACTGGTCAAAAACTGTCTCTATCAGGAAATGAGGTCGGTCTCTTTGCCAAAAATGACGGACTGAAAGGACAGAAAGCTCTAACTCTAAATGATCATCAATTTTCTGTCAAAGAAGAATTTAATAAAGATTTCATTGTAAACCATGTTCCAAATCAGTTTAATATTTTGACTGCTGATTACAATTACCTTGTTGTTTCTGATTTACAAGCCTTTTTGGATCAATTCCCAGATTCGGCTATCTATAATCAGTTTTACGGTGGTATGAATGTAAATGTCAGTGAAGAAGAACAACTCAAGGTCGCTGAGGAGTATGAAAACTACCTCAATCAATTTAATGCTCAATTAGACACAGAAGGTAGCTATGTTTATGGTAGCAATCTAGCAGATGCTAGTGCTCAGATGAGTGCCCTTTTTGGCGGTGTCTTCTTTATTGGTATTTTCCTATCCATTATCTTTATGGTCGGAACTGTTCTGGTCATCTACTACAAACAAATTTCTGAAGGTTATGAAGATCGTGAACGCTTTATTATCTTGCAGAAAGTCGGTTTAGATCAAAAGCAAATCAAGCAAACCATCAACAAACAGGTTTTAACTGTTTTCTTCCTTCCTTTGCTCTTTGCCTTCCTACATCTAGCCTTTGCCTACCATATGCTTAGTCTGATTCTAAAAGTAATTGGTGTACTGGATACGACTATGATGTTGACTGTAACCTTGTCTATCTGCGCTATCTTCCTCATCGCCTATGTACTGATTTTCATGATTACCTCTAGAAGTTATCGTAAAATTGTGCAAATGTAAAAAAGATACCTCGACTTCAAAATCGAGGTATTTCTTGTATTTTATACTCAATGAAAATCAAAAAGCAAACTAGGAAGCTAGCCGCAGG
>NZ_VMLT01000053.1:0-14895 GCF_013276815.1 Streptococcus sp. 1055
TTTCAGGCGAAAATTTTTGGTTATGATAGTGGAGAATCTTTTCCTTTAGTTCCTTGGTCAATCTTGATTTCTTGACCGAGCGCTTGCGATTATTTTCATAAGACTGTTGAGCATAGTCGGCAGAATAAACCTCTTTAAAGCGTCCTTTTCCAAGACATTGTCGGACTGTCCCACGCTTGATTTCATTGTGAATGGTTTGAGGAGCTTTTCCAAGTAAAGAGGCGATTTCTCTATTTGATTTCCCTTCTTTTTTCCATCTTTCGATTAAGCGACGGCTATCGATTGTCAAATGTTTGGCTTTTGTAGTATAATGGTTTTTCATCTCTGTGCCTTTCTTGTGTTTGTGATTGAACAACAAGTATAATACAGAGGTGTTTTCTTATGCCTAGAAGAGCTTTCATTTGACAAGAGGAACCCTTGAAGCAGTTTTGTCAGCTAAACCAAGGCTAATCTTAGCCTTGGCTTGTCAGTCTAACAGCATCAAGCCTCTTATCAAATGAAATCGAGGGCTAGCTATCAGCTAGTTAAAACATCTAATTTTTAGGAGGGCTGGGTGGCTAACTTCATTATAGAACTTTCAATATCACATTCGAATCACAATAAATAAAAAAATCTTCCAATTCCCTTGCAAAAATGAAGAAAGTGTGATAACATAGTACGGTATGTAGTGCTAGCACATCCGCTATATTAGATTTAATAGGAGGAAAACACAATGGCTAAAGTATGTTACTTTACAGGTCGTAAGACTGTATCAGGAAACAACCGTTCACACGCGATGAACCAAACAAAACGTGCCGTAAAACCAAACCTTCAAAAAGTTACTGTTCTTATCGATGGTAAACCTAAAAAAGTTTGGGCTTCAGCTCGCGCTTTGAAATCAGGTAAAGTTGAACGCGTTTAATAATAAAAGCAAGGAGACCTCAGGGTCTTTTTCTTTTGACATAGTGAAAAAATCATTTTAAAAGCAGAGTAAATATCCGCTGATACAGTATTCTGCTTTTACACTTGGGCTGAAATATGATAAAATAGAGTATCAACTAGTTGAGGTAAAAAGGATGACTGTAAAAATTAATACAAAAGATGGTCAAATCGAACTAACAGATGAAGTGATTGCAACCGTCGTAGGTGGAGCAGCAACTGAAATTTTTGGTGTGGTCGGTATGGCTAGTAAAAATGCCCTCAAAGATAATTTCCAAGCCCTTCTAGGTAAGGAAAATTATTCCAAAGGTGTCGTCGTAAAGGCAGCCGAAGATGGAAGCATTGCAGTTGATGTGTATACCGTGTTAAGCTACGGAACAAAGATTAGTGAAGTGTCAAAAAACATTCAAGAGCGTGTTGCCTTTAGCTTGGAAAACCAGCTTGGAATTACTGCTCAGACTGTAAATGTCTACATTCAAAATATCAAAGTTGTAGGAGAATAACCGTGTTAAAAATTACTACTAGCTTATTTCAAGAAATGGTGCAGGCTGCATCAACTCGCTTGAATAAGCAAGCTGAATATGTCAATTCATTAAACGTCTTCCCTGTTCCAGATGGAGATACTGGAACAAACATGGGGATGACCATCGAAAATGGAGCTAAAGAAGTTGCAGACAAGCCAGCTTCTACAGTTGGAGAGGTAGCGAGCATTCTTGCTAAAGGGCTTTTGATGGGTGCGCGTGGGAACTCAGGAGTTATTATGTCTCAGCTTTTCCGTGGATTTTCACAAGCCATCAAGGATAAAGACGAGTTAACAGGTCAAGACTTGGCCCTTGCCTTCCAATCAGGTGTTGAAGTTGCCTATAAGGCAGTGATGAAACCAGTTGAAGGAACGATTTTGACAGTTTCTCGTGGGGCTGCTATCGGTGCTAAGAAAAAAGCTGAGCAAACAGATGATGCTGTTGAAGTCATGCGCGCAGCCTTGGAAGGTGCTAAAACAGCTCTAACTAAAACGCCAGACATGCTTCCAGTATTGAAGGAAGTTGGCGTTGTGGACTCAGGTGGTCAAGGATTGGTCTTTATCTACGAAGGTTTCCTTTCTGCCCTTACTGGTGAATATATTGCATCTGAGGACTTTGTAGCGACTCCTGCCAATATGAGTGAAATGATCAATGCAGAGCACCACAAGTCTGTGGCTGGTCATGTGGCGACTGAGGATATCAACTTTGGTTACTGTACTGAAATCATGGTAGCTCTTAAGCAAGGTCCAACCTATGCCAAAGATTTTGACTACGATGAATTCCGTAACTACTTGAATGAACTTGGAGATTCTCTCCTCGTTGTCAATGATGATGAAATCGTCAAAGTCCATGTCCATACAGAAGATCCAGGACTTGTCATGCAAGAAGGTCTAAAATATGGTAGCTTGGTCAAGGTAAAAGTTGACAATATGCGTAACCAACACGAAGCACAGATTGAGAAAGAAACTGCCCAAGTTAGCAAGCCAGCTGAAGAAAAAGAGTATGCTTTGATTGCTGTGGTGGCTGGTAAAGGTCTAGCAGATATCTTCCGTTCTCAAGGTGTGGATTATGTTATCGAAGGCGGTCAAACCATGAACCCTTCAACAGAAGACTTTATCAAGGCTGTTGAACAGGTCAATGCCCGTAACATCATCTTCCTGCCAAATAACAAGAATATCTTCATGGCAGCTCAATCTGCGGCAGAAGTTTTGGAGCAACCAGCAGTAGTGGTAGAGGCTCGCACTCTTCCTCAAGGTTTGACAAGTCTTCTTGCCTTTGATTCAAGCAAGTCCATTGAAGAAAACCAAGAGCGTATGACAGCTGCTCTTAGCGATGTCGTTAGCGGAAGCGTCACAACAGCCGTGCGTGATACAACGATCGATGGTTTAGAAATCCATGAAAACGATAATCTAGGTATGGTGGATGGGAAAATCCTCGTGTCAAACCCTGACATGCACCAAACCTTGGCAGAAACTTTGAAACATATGTTGGATGAAGACAGTGAAATCGTAACCTTCTATGTCGGTGAAGACGGAAGCGAAGAACTTGCCAATGAAATCGCTCAAGAAATCGCAGAAGAATTTGAGGATCTTGAAGTTGAAATCCACCAAGGTCAACAACCTGTTTACCCCTATCTATTTAGTGTGGAATAAGAGCCGATTAATGAAGGACTGAGAAATCAGTTCTTTTTTCTTTTTTAGTAAATGAAAACGGTATCTTTTTAATAAAAACAAAAATAACATTCATAAATAAACGTTAAAATAGAAAATTCAGAAAATTTCTTCTTTTCTCTTGAAAATTTTTTAAAAAATGGTATGATAGTAACAAGTTATTTTTAAGAGGAAAGAAAGGGGAACAATGGAGAAAATCAGTTTAGAATCTCCTAAGACGGGTTCGGACCTAGTTTTGGAAACACTTCGTGATTTAGGAATTGATACCATCTTTGGTTATCCTGGTGGTGCAGTCTTGCCTTTTTATGATGCGATATATAATTTTAAAGGTATTCACCACATTCTAGGACGCCATGAGCAAGGTTGTCTGCATGAAGCTGAAGGTTATGCTAAATCAACTGGAAAGTTGGGTGTTGCCGTCGTTACTAGCGGACCGGGAGCAACAAATGCCATTACAGGGATTGCGGATGCCATGAGCGATAGTGTTCCCCTTTTGGTCTTTACAGGTCAGGTAGGGCGAGCAGGGATTGGGAAGGATGCCTTTCAGGAGGCAGACATCGTGGGAATTACCATGCCAATCACTAAGTACAATTACCAAGTTCGTGAGACAGCTGATATTCCGCGTATCATCACGGAAGCTGTCCATATCGCGACTACAGGCCGTCCAGGGCCAGTCGTCATTGACCTACCTAAAGACGTATCTGCTTTAGAAACAGACTTCATTTATTCACCAGAAGTGAACCTACCAAGCTATCAGCCGACTCTTGAACCAAATGATATGCAAATCAAGAAAATCTTGAAGCAATTGTCCAAGGCTAAAAAGCCAGTCTTGTTAGCTGGTGGTGGAATTAGTTATGCTGAGGCTGCGGCAGAATTAAATGAATTTGCAGAACGCTATCAAATTCCAGTCGTAACAACTCTCTTAGGTCAAGGAACAATTGCAACGACTCACCCACTCTTCCTTGGAATGGGGGGGATGCACGGTTCTTTCGCAGCGAATATTGCAATGACAGAGACGGACTTTATGATTAGTATTGGCTCTCGTTTTGATGACCGTTTGACAGGAAATCCAAAGACTTTTGCTAAGAATTCTAAGGTTGCCCATATTGATATTGACCCAGCCGAGATTGGCAAGATTATCAGTGCAGATATTCCTGTAGTTGGAGATGCTAAGAAAGCCTTGCAAATGTTGCTAGCAGAACCGACAGTTCATAACAATACTGAGAAATGGATTGAGAAAGTTACTAAAGACAAGAACCGTGTTCGTTCTTATGATAAGAAAGAGCGTGTGGTTCAACCGCAAGCAGTTATTGAACGCATTGGTGAATTGACGAATGGAGATGCCATTGTGGTAACAGATGTTGGTCAACACCAAATGTGGACAGCCCAGTATTATCCCTACCAAAATGAACGTCAGTTAGTGACTTCAGGTGGTTTAGGAACCATGGGATTCGGAATTCCAGCAGCAATCGGGGCTAAAATTGCTAACCCAGATAAGGAAGTAGTCTTGTTTGTTGGGGATGGTGGTTTCCAAATGACCAACCAGGAGTTGGCTATTTTGAATATTTACAAGGTGCCAATCAAGGTGGTTATGCTGAACAATCATTCACTTGGAATGGTTCGCCAGTGGCAGGAATCCTTCTATGAAGGAAGAACATCAGAGTCGGTCTTTGATACCCTTCCTGATTTCCAATTGATGGCGCAGGCTTATGGTATTAAAAACTATAAGTTTGACAATCCTGAGACCTTGGCTCAAGACCTTGAAGTCATCACTGAGCATGTTCCTATGCTAATTGAGGTAGATATTTCTCGTAAGGAACAGGTGTTACCAATGGTACCGGCTGGTAAGAGTAATCATGAGATGTTGGGGGTGAAGTTCCATGCGTAGAATGTTAACAGCAAAACTACAAAATCGTTCAGGAGTCCTCAATCGCTTTACAGGTGTCTTATCTCGTCGTCAGGTTAATATTGAAAGCATCTCTGTTGGAGCAACAGAAGATCCGAATGTATCGCGTATCACCATTATTATTGATGTTGCTTCTCATGATGAAGTGGAGCAAATTATCAAGCAACTCAATCGTCAGATTGATGTGATTCGCATTCGTGATATTACAGACAAGCCTCATTTGGAGCGCGAGGTGATTTTGGTTAAGATGTCAGCGCCAGCTGAGAAGCGAGCTGAGATTCTAGCGATTATTCAACCTTTCCGTGCAACAGTGGTAGACGTAGCGCCAAGCTCGATTACCATTCAGATGACAGGAAATGCTGAAAAGAGTGAAGCTCTATTACGAGTCATTCGACCATACGGTATTCGCAATATTGCTCGAACGGGTGCAACTGGATTTACCCGTGACTAAAAATCCAACTTAAATTTGTTAAACCAGCCTAAAAGGCAATAAATGATAGAAAAGAGAGAAAAACTATGGCAGTTCAAATGGAATACGAAAAAGATGTTAAAGTAGCAGCACTTGACGGTAAAAAAATCGCCGTTATCGGTTATGGTTCACAAGGACATGCGCATGCTCAAAACTTGCGTGACTCAGGTCGCGATGTCATCATCGGTGTACGTCCAGGTAAATCTTTTGACAAAGCAAAAGAAGATGGATTTGACACTTACACAGTAGCAGAAGCAACTAAATTGGCTGATGTTATCATGATTTTGGCACCAGACGAAATCCAACAAGAATTGTACGAAGCAGAAATCGCTCCAAACTTGGAAGCTGGGAATGCAGTTGGATTTGCTCATGGTTTCAACATTCACTTCGAATTTATCAAAGTTCCTGCGGATGTAGATGTCTTTATGTGTGCTCCTAAAGGACCAGGGCACTTGGTACGCCGTACTTACGAAGAAGGATTTGGTGTACCAGCTCTTTACGCAGTATACCAAGATGCAACAGGAAATGCGAAAAACATTGCTATGGACTGGTGTAAAGGTGTTGGAGCAGCTCGTGTAGGTCTTCTTGAAACAACTTACAAAGAAGAAACTGAAGAAGATTTGTTTGGTGAACAAGCTGTACTTTGTGGTGGTTTGACTGCCCTTATCGAAGCAGGTTTCGAAGTCTTGACAGAAGCAGGTTACGCTCCAGAATTGGCTTACTTTGAAGTTCTTCACGAAATGAAATTGATCGTTGACTTGATCTATGAAGGTGGATTCAAGAAAATGCGTCAATCTATTTCAAACACTGCTGAATACGGTGACTATGTATCAGGTCCACGTGTGATTACTGAGCAAGTTAAAGAAAATATGAAAGCTGTCTTGGCAGACATCCAAAATGGTAAATTTGCAAATGACTTTGTAAATGACTATAAAGCTGGACGTCCAAAATTGACTGCTTACCGTGAACAAGCAGCTAACCTTGAAATTGAAAAAGTTGGTGCAGAATTGCGTAAAGCAATGCCTTTCGTTGGTAAAAACGACGATGATGCATTCAAAATCTATAACTAATTAGAAAGCAAAGAATTTTGCTTAAAATAGTAGCTTCAGCTATTCGTGGGATATTAGATATACTTATTTAGGGGTTGAAATCATATGAATATTACCAATTTGTTTTCTATCAAGACAGGATGTGATGAAACTGATAGGCAACTGCAAAAATTATTTTTTCAGTTGGATTTACAATTGGGAGAATTGACAGATCAACTAAGAAAATTAGATTCTAATTTTGTTCCTCGTAGTCAATTTGTAGACACGCTGGATTTGAATGATGTAGAATATAAAGAAGTTTTAAACTATTTTATCTTCCATCGTAATGATAGTGAAGAAAGTTTGGCAGAATGGTTATATGATTGGATTTCCACAAATCGTTATGAACTTCCTAAAGAGTTTTCAATTCGTATGGCTCATAAATATCATGAAAGTGTTGCTGAAGTTTTTGGAGATGAATAACTAAAAAAACAGTCATTAGTGACTGTTTTTTATAGAAAAAGAGGTTTTATATGTTAAGTTCAAAAGATATTATCAAGGCTCATAAGGTCTTGAATGGTGTGGTTGTGAATACCCCACTGGATTACGACCATTATTTATCGGAGAAGTATGGTGCTAAGATTTATTTGAAAAAAGAAAATGCCCAGCGTGTTCGTTCCTTTAAAATTCGTGGTGCCTATTATGCTATTTCTCAGCTCAGCAAGGAAGAACGTGAGCGTGGGGTAGTCTGTGCTTCTGCGGGAAATCATGCGCAGGGAGTTGCCTATACTTGTAATGAGATGAAAATTCCTGCTACTATTTTTATGCCCATTACCACTCCGCAACAAAAGATTGGTCAGGTTCGCTTTTTTGGTGGGGATTTTGTAACCATTAAACTAGTTGGAGATACCTTTGATGCCTCAGCCAAAGCAGCTCAAGAATTTACAGTCTCTGAAAATCGTACCTTTATTGCTCCCTTTGATGATACTCATGTCCAAGCGGGTCAAGGAACAGTTGCTTATGAGATTTTAGAAGAAGCTCGAAAAGAATCGATTGACTTTGATGCTGTCTTGGTCCCTGTTGGTGGTGGCGGTCTCATTGCCGGGGTTTCTACCTATATCAAGGAAACAAGTCCAGAAATTGAAGTCATTGGGGTAGAGGCTAATGGAGCGCGTTCCATGAAAGCTGCTTTTGAAGCTGGTGGACCTGTTAAACTCAAAGAAATTGACAAATTTGCGGATGGGATTGCTGTGCAAAAGGTAGGACAGTTGACCTATGAAGCAACGCGTCAACATGTTCAAACTTTGGTAGGTGTCGATGAGGGATTGATTTCTGAAACTTTGATTGACCTCTACTCTAAGCAAGGGATTGTTGCAGAACCTGCTGGAGCAGCTAGTATCGCCTCTTTAGAGGTTTTAGCTGAATATATCAAGGGGAAAACCATTTGTTGTATCATTTCTGGAGGGAATAATGATATCAACCGTATGCCAGAAATGGAAGAGCGTGCCTTGATTTATGATGGGATCAAACATTACTTTGTGGTCAATTTCCCACAGCGTCCAGGAGCTTTGCGTGAGTTTGTAAATGATATCTTGGGGCCAAATGATGATATCACCCGTTTTGAGTATATCAAGCGAGCTAGTAAGGGAACAGGTCCAGTATTGATTGGGATCGCTTTGGCAGATAAGCATGATTATGCAGGCTTAATTCGTCGAATGGAAGGTTTTGATCCAGCTTATATTAACTTAAATGGGAATGAAACGCTCTATAATATGCTTGTCTGAGGACTAATAAAAAAATATCATATTATTTGCACAACTAATGTATAGGTGTTATAATGATAGTGAAGAAAGGGGGCGATTCCTATGGTTTTAGGAAGCTTATCGTGCTATTTCTACTACAACTCACTATAACACCTATTATTTTCGATTCTGTTTATATTAAGGCGGCAGAATTACTTACTATATATAAGGAAATTTTTTGAAATCCCCAATTGTATATATCCCTAATTTGAGATTTCTCTAAATATAATAGGAATCAAAAAAAATAATCAATGTTTGTGAGATGACTGCTAGGTGAGTTGGTCGAAAAAACTCGTGAGATAGACAATAGTGCTAGACATGCAATAGCTAGTGATACTGATTTTAAATGACTAGCTGGAAAGTGGGTATGTAATCAGAAGATGCAAGATTGTACAAAGTAAGTAGTACCGGTTGTGAAATGGATAAGATATAGATAAGGACAGGAAAGGAACCAAAGAAGGAGAAAGAAAACGGAATGATTTAGAGATAGTGAGGAGTGAAAGACTATCTTTAGTGGGCTTGTTGATTTAAAAGGAATAGATAGAATGAAATAGTAAATCCTGTCTATCCTATTAAGAAACTGGTATTCAGCATACGTGAATATTTTTACAAATTTAAAGTTTAATAATGCAATTGTTTTTTAGGAGCATACTGATGGGTTATAGTAAGCGGAAAACTATATATTATCGGCTTTAAAAAGGAAGTAAGAAGATTCTGGGTCATTTATTTTATTGAATATATGTTTTTTTATTGACAAAAGTAGTAAAAACGTATACAATTAAGTATTGTAAAGAAGAAAATAGGAGAAAAACATGGCTAAGTCAAACTTTGAAAAAGTAGAATCAGTTGTTGGCTGGGTTCGTGATAAGAAAATCACAGGCTACCGTATCTCTAAGGAAACGAATGCGCGTGAAATGTCTATCATTGCTCTGGCGCAGGGTCGTGCAAAAGTAAAAAATATTTCATTTGAAACAGCCCTAGGCCTAATTGATTTCTATGAAAAAAATCATGAAAAATTTGAAGATTAATCTTTGGATAACGGCGGATTCTTGACCCTCAAGTAGTAGAGATAGAGAATCTGCCTTTTCATTTTGAGGACAGCAAAAAGACTGCACGGTTGAGGCAGCCTTTTCTTTTTATTTGAGATAGCGTTGAAGGAATTCTTTTGTACGGTCTTCTTTAGGATTGGTGAAGAGATCTTCTGGTTTGCCTTCTTCAGCAATCACACCCTTATCCATAAAGATAACACGGTGAGAGACATCACGGGCGAATTCCATTTCGTGGGTTACGACAATCATGGTCAAGCCTTCCTGAGCCAGATCTTGCATGATTTTGAGGACTTCTCCAACCATTTCTGGATCGAGAGCTGATGTTGGTTCATCAAAGAGAATAGCGTCCGGATTCATGGAGAGGGCACGAGCGATGGCCACACGTTGTTTTTGACCCCCTGAGAGTTGTCTTGGCTTCGCTTGCCAGTAGCGTTCTCCCATGCCGACTTTTTCTAGGTTTTCTTTGGCAGTCTTTTCAGCTTCTGTGCGTTCGCGTTTAAGGACAGTTGTCTGAGCGACAATTGTGTTTTCAAGCACGTTGAGATTTTCAAAGAGGTTAAAGGATTGGAACACCATCCCCAACTTTTCACGGTATTGCGTGAGGTCATAGCCTTTTTCGAGGACATTTTGTCCATGATAAAGGATTTGTCCATCAGTTGGTGTTTCAAGTAGGTTGATGGAGCGTAGGAAGGTCGATTTCCCGCTTCCAGAGCTTCCGATGATAGAGATTACCTCTCCCTTGTGGACAGTGAGTGAAATGTCTTTTAGCACTTCGTTTTGGCCATAGGATTTTTTGAGGTGTTTAATTTCAAGGATTGCTTGTGTCATTATTTAAAATCCTCCGTTTGTATTTGGTTAGCACCTGTAGTATAGGTATCCATGTCCATTCTGCGTTCGATGAAGCGTAGGATACGTGTTACGGTGAAGGTGAGGACAAAGTAAATCACGGCGATGATTGTAAATGTCTGGAAGTATTGATAGGTTTGAGTTGCCACGGTATTTCCTGAGAAATAAAGTTCGACAACAGAGATAACGTTCAATACAGATGTATCTTTGATATTGATGACAAATTCATTACCAGTTGCAGGTAGGATGTTACGGACAACCTGAGGCAGGACAATCTTACGCATGGTTTGGTTATGGGTCATACCAAGAGCAGTAGCAGCTTCAAATTGTCCCTTGTCAACTGCTAGGATACCACCACGGACGATTTCAGTCATGTAGGCACCAGTGTTAATCGAAACGATGAAGATAGCAGCCAGTGTGCGATCAAGGTTGATACCGAAAGCTTGGGCAGTTCCATAGTAGATAACCATCGATTGAACGATCATTGGCGTACCACGGAAAATTTCAATGTAGACATTGAGGATCCAGCCGACTAGTTTTTGTAGGCTATAAATGGCTTTATTTTCAGAGAGAGGAGCAGTACGGAAAACACCAATGGCAAGTCCAATAATGAGACCTGTGATAGTTCCGACGATAGAGATTAAAAGGGTGACACCCGCACCACGCAAGAGTTGTTGCCAGTTTTCAGAAAGAATTTTAGCGACTTGGCTGAAGAAACTACTGCTAGTCTCTTCAGTTGTTGTAGATTCGGCAGGTTGTTCCTTGATCATACGATCCATCAAGGCAACTTGGTCATCTTTTGAAATGGTTTCGATGCTGGCATTGATTTGGCTAATACGATTGTCATCTTTACGAAGTCCAATGGCGATAGCTGTATCTTCTTCCCCAGTTTTGAAACCTGGTTCTACTTGGACCATCTTGAACTTAGAGTTAGCAGCTTCAGCAGTCAGAGCTTCTGGGCGTTCAGAAACATAGGCATCGATGACACCAGCCTCAAGAGCTTGGCGCATTTGAGCGAAGTCTCCCATAGCTGTTTCTTTTTTAGCACCTAAGATTTGTGCAATCAAGTCGTAGAGGTAGACACCTTGTTGAGAAGTGATTTTCGCACCATTAAAGTCATCCAAAGATTTAGCATTTGCGTAGGCAGAATCTTTTTTGATAAGCAAAACTGGTTCGCTAGTGTAGTAACTGCTTGAAAAGGCAATTTCTTGTTTACGCTCGGCAGTAGGACTCATACCTGCGATAATCATGTCAATCTTACCAGAAGTAAGGGCAGGGACTAGACCTTCCCACTTGGTTTTAACAACCAAAGGTTCTTTACCTAAGTCCTTAGCGATTTTCTTGGCGATTTGAACATCGTATCCGTTGGCATACTGGTTGGTTCCATCGATTTTGACAGCTCCATTGCTATCATCATCCTGGGTCCAGTTAAAGGGGGCATATGCTGCTTCCATCCCGATGCGTAAATATTCATCGGCTTGAGCAACATTGACAAGTCCTAGCATCAGCAAGAGACTTGTGAAAATAGATAAGTATATTTTTCTCATGATTTCTCCTATTCTAATCTATTAAAAAATAACTGTCTCCTATTTTATCGAAAAATGCGTAATTTTTCAACATAAGTAAGCCTTTACTTACGAAAAAATGCTATAATGATAAGAAAGATAAAAAGGGGGCTTAGTTGATGAAAAAAACTTTTTTCTTACTGATGTTTGGCTTGTTTTGCCTTCTGCCACTTTCTGTTTTCGCCATTGATTTCAAGATAAACTCTTATCAAGGGGATTTGTATATTCATGCAGACAATACGGCAGAATTTAGACAAAAGATAGTTTATCAGTTTGAGGAGGACTTTAAGGGCCAAATCGTGGGACTTGGACGTGCTGGCAAGATGCCTAGTGGATTTGACATTGATCCTCATCCAAAGGTTCAGGCTGCGAAAAATGGTGCTGAACTAGCAGACGTTACGAGCGAAGTGACAGAAGAAGCGAATGGTTATACTGTGAGAGTCTATAATCCAGGCCAGGAAGGCGACACAGTTGAAGTTGAGCTTACATGGAACTTAAAAAATTTGCTTTTCCTATATGATGACATTGCTGAATTAAATTGGCAACCTTTAACAGATAGTTCAGGGGCTATTGGCAAGTTTGAATTTCATGTAAGGGGAGACAAGGGAGCTGAAAAACTCTTTTTCCATACAGGGAAACTTTTTAGAGAGGGAACGATTGAAAAGAGTAGCCTTGATTATACTATTCGTTTGGACAATCTTCCGGCTAAGCGTGGAGTTGAATTGCATGCCTATTGGCCTCGAACTGATTTTGCTAGCGCTAGGGATCAGGGATTGAAAGGAAATCATTTAGAAGAATTTAATAAGGTAGAAGACTCGATTGTTAAAGAAAAAGAGCAAAGTAAACAACTCCTTACTTGGGTCTTACCTTCGATACTTTCTATCTCCTTGTTATTGAGTGTCTGCTTCTATTTTATCTATAGAAGAAAGACAACTCCTTCAGTCAAATATGCCAAAAATCATCGTCTCTATGAACCACCAATGGAATTAGAGCCTATGGTTTTATCAGAGGCTGTCTACTCGACCTCCTTGGAGGAAGTGAGTCCCTTGGTCAAGGGGGCTGGCAAATTCACCTTTGACCAACTTATTCAAGCTACCTTGCTAGATGTGATAGACCGTGGAAATGTCTCTATCATTTCAGAAGGAGATGCAGTTGGTTTGAGGCTAGTAAAAGAAGATGGTTTGTCAAGCTTTGAGAAAGACTGTCTAAATCTGGCTTTTTCAGGCAAAAAAGAAGAAACTCTTTCCAATTTGTTTGCGGATTACAAGGTATCTGATAGTCTTTATCGTAGAGCAAAAGTCTCTGATGAAAAACGGATTCAAGCAAAGGGGCGTCAGCTTAAATCTTCTTTCGAAGCAGTATTAAAAGAGATGCAAGAAGGGGTCAGAGACAGGGTTTTCTTCTGGGGGCTCCCAGATTACTATCGTCCTTTAACTGGTGGGGAAAAGGCCTTGCAAGTGGGTATGGGACTCTCCACTATCTTGCCCCTATTTATTGGATTTGGTTTGTTCTTGTACAGTTTGGACGTTTATGGCTATCTTTACCTCCCCTTGCCAATACTTGGTTTTCTAGGTTTGGTTTTGGCTGTTTTCTATTATTGGAAGCTTCGATTAGATAATCGTGATGGTGTCCTAAATGAAGCAGGAGCAGAGGTCTACTATCTCTGGACCAGTTTTGAAAATATGTTGCGTGAGATTGCGCGATTGGATCAGGCTGAATTGGAAAGTATTGTGGTCTGGAATCGCCTCTTGGTCTATGCGACCTTATTTGGCTATGCGGACAAGGTCAGCCATTTGATGAAGGTTCATCAGATTCAAGTGGAAAATCCAGATATCAACCTCTATGTAGCTTATGGCTGGCACAGTATGTTTTATCATTCAAGCGCGCAAATGAGCCATTATGCTAGTGTCGCAAATACAGCAAGTACCTACTCCGTATCTTCTGGAAGTGGAAGTTCTGGCGGTGGCTTCTCTGGAGGCGGAGGTGGCGGCAGTATCGGAGCCTTTTAAAGAGAACTGCCATAGACTGAAAAAGTATGCTATAATGGAAGATAGAAAAAAGGAGTAATCTATGTATCTTATTGAAATTTTAAAATCTATCTTCTTCGGAATTGTTGAAG
This sequence comes from Streptococcus sp. 1055, assembly GCF_013276815.1. Taxonomy (NCBI): domain Bacteria; kingdom Bacillati; phylum Bacillota; class Bacilli; order Lactobacillales; family Streptococcaceae; genus Streptococcus; species Streptococcus sp. 1055. The sequence continues at coordinate 13,894 of NZ_VMLT01000053.1, forward strand.
GAATTACGGAATGGTTGCCCATTTCCAGTACAGGTCACTTGATTTTAGCAGAGGAATTTATCCAATACCAAAATCAAAATGAAGCCTTTATGTCCATGTTTAATGTCGTGATTCAACTTGGTGCTATTTTAGCAGTCATGGTGATTTACTTTAATAAACTAAATCCCTTTAAACCGACTAAGGACAAGCAGGAAGTTCGTAAGACTTGGAGACTATGGCTGAAGGTCTTGATTGCGACCTTGCCTTTACTTGCCGTCTTTAAATTTGATGATTGGTTTGATACCCACTTCCATAACATGGTTTCAGTTGCCCTCATGTTGATTATCTACGGGATTGCCTTTATCTATTTGGAAAAGCGCAATAAAGCGCGTGCTATTGAGCCAAGTGTAACAGAGTTAGACAAGCTTCCTTATACGACCGCTTTCTATATCGGACTCTTCCAAGTTCTTGCCCTTTTACCAGGGACTAGCCGTTCAGGTGCAACGATTGTCGGTGGTTTGTTAAATGGAACCAGTCGTTCTGTTGTGACAGAATTTACTTTCTATCTTGGAATTCCTGTTATGTTTGGGGCCAGTGCCTTAAAGATTTTCAAGTTTTTGAAAGCAGGACAGCTCTTGAGCTTTGGGCAATTGTTTTTGCTCTTGGTCGCGATGGGAGTCGCTTTTGCGGTCAGCATGGTGGCTATTCGCTTTTTGACCAGCTATGTGAAAAAACACGACTTTACCTTTTTTGGTAAATACCGTATCGTGCTTGGTAGTGTTTTGCTACTTTACAGTTTTGTCCGTTTATTTGTATAAGAAAAACCTTGAAGGGGCAGCTCTTCAAGGTTTTATACTCTTCGAAAATCTCTTCAAACCGCGTCAGCTCTATCTGCAACCTCAAAACAGTGTTTTGAGCTGACTTCGTCAGTTCTATCCACAACCTCAAAACACTGTTTTGAGCAACCTGCGGCTAGCTTCCTAGTTTGCTCTTTGATTTTCATTGAGTATAAAAAGCAAGGAA
>NZ_VMLT01000054.1:0-20635 GCF_013276815.1 Streptococcus sp. 1055
CTGACTTCGTCAGTTCTATCTGCAACCTCAAAGCAGTGCTTTGAGCTGACTTCGTCAGTTCTATCTGCAACCTCAAAGCAGTGCTTTGAGCAACCTGCGGCTAGCTTCCTAGTTTGCTTTTTGATTTTCCTTGAGTATTACATGTATTTTTGATAAAATAGTTATAGAAATTAGGAGAGTTGAAGAAAAAATGAATAAGATTTTAAAATATTTTTTAGTATTTGTTTTTCTATTTTTGATGAATATTTTCATCTTTAAGATACTAGCAACTCTGGGATTTCAGCTGACAATGAGTGAAAAGAGTTATATTGTACCACCGCTGTTTTCGATTATCGTTTTGTACATGATTGACAAAAGAATTAGGAAGAAAAAGAAATCTTTGTAATCAACTTAAGGAGTATTACTATGGATGAGTTGAAACGTGAAATTGGTTATAAAATCAAAACTATTAGGCGATCTTGTGGAAAAACTCAGATAGATATTTGTGGTGATGAATCAGAGTTGACGATTCGTCAGCTAGCACGTATTGAAAATGGGCAAGCTTTAGCAACACTTCCTAAATTATTATTGATTGCGGATAAACTTGGAGTATCATTACAGAATATTGTGGATGTTAAGGTTATAGAGATTCCAAAAGGATTCCTAAAACTCAAAGATGAGCTGATTCATTCTCAAACCTACGCTGATAAGGGAAGAATCGAACGAAAAGAAGCTATACTTGAGGAAATATATGAAAACTATTATGAGAATTTGCCTGAGGAAGAGCAGTTAATTGTGGATGTGACACAAGCTCGTTTTGATATTTATGGTAGTTCAGATGTGACCTACGGTTTAGGGTTAGTGGAAGAATATTTCCAGCAGTTATTAAAAAAGAAATATTTTTCTGTAAATGATTTGTTGATTATTGAATTGTATTTCTTTTGTTGTGCTATGGGATTAGAAGATAAAGAACATTTTGAGGAGTTAGCTCAAAAAGTATTGCTATGTTCAGAATATGAAGATAAGGCTAGCCTAGCTCAGATGGAAAAAGTTCTTCTGAGCCTATTTATCCAAATTCAGACAGAAGATAGTCTGATATATATTCAAACATTTGAGAAAATTATTGCTAAAACAAGACATGTTTTTTACCGACCTCATCTATTTTTGCTAAAGGCAAAATATGCTTTATTTGTAGACAAGAATATTTTAGAGGCAGAAAGTTTCTATGAAAAGGCAATTTCTCTAGCAGAATTGCTAGATGATCAGATATTAGTTCAGAGAATCTTAGAAGAAAAACAAATAGATTTCCCAACAACCTGACTTCTAAGTCATGTTGTTTTTTCATGTTTTTGTTATACTAAACCTATAAAGAAAACGCTCTCAAAAAGAAAGGAGGTTTATTATGGTTGGAACGTTATTTGTCCCTTTAAGTATAAGAGTTTGGTTCTATCTATAATATCAGGTAGAGATTAATGGAATAAAGTATTCTTATATTGGATTAAAGGAATGTTTTAATAGGTTTCCTACATTAGTATAGAGGATGAAACTCAATTTTCAATGATATAAAAGAGTGATTTGGAGATTGTGAGGGTTGAGTATGTTTATTTATGATGTAGGAAGTGTAAACTAAAAAGGAGGTAGTAATCGTATAAAAGTTAAATAGACATTATCTTTTATTGAGTCTTAGTGATATAAAAGTAATTTGATAATCTAGGAAAATGTAGTAGTAATTTATTTATTATAGATATGTTAATAAAAGTAGTATAAAATATAGACGAACATTTGAAGAGAGTTAGGAATACAACATGTGCGAATTAACTCTCAATAAAACATACATAATATACAAAAGGAGTACACTAAAATGAAATCTAAAAGAATGGAATTTCATAATAAATTTCTCATTGTTTCAGCAATGTTAGCAGTCATTAGTTGGTTAAGCTTAGGTGTTGTTTCTTTTCCTATGTTGGCTGGGACATTAGGAATTTCGACAAAAGCTGCTGCTACTGTAGTCAATTTGATTAGTGCTTATAGTACAGTTACAGCAGTAATTTCAATTGTAGGTGCAATCACAGGAGTAGGTTCTATTGGTTCGGGTATTGCAGCAACAGTTCTTTATATATTGAAAAAGAAGGGTGCTGCTAAAGCAGCTCTATGGTAGAACTAGATGAAAATACTTTCTAAAAAAGAATGTGAAAGTATTTTAGGTTATCTTAATTTTATTGGGATAACCCTTTTGTTTTTTGTTATCATAAGTTTGTCAATCTATTTTAAAAGCTATCTTCCTTTTCAAGGGAAATTATTTTTACTTTTTTTGGTAGTAGATTACGCTACTTTGAATCGTTATAATATGAAACTGCCTATCCAAAGTAAAAAAATAAATACTTTCTATATAAGGAAAAACTATATTTTTCTCTATCTTCTTGCCATTGTCAAGAAATATTATTCTTTCCAAATTTTACAATCATTCATTTATTTATTTATTTTGTATTTTCTAGATATTATTGGATATTTTTATTTATACATTACTCTTTGTTTGATAGTTATTCAAATTATTTCTTTAATTCTACCTAGTTTGTTTTCAATTATAAGTAAATTGTTCTTATTTTTATCTATAGGACTATTGTCTATAGAACAAGGACAAGTTGTAATTTATGTCATACTACTCAATTATTTTATTTTAGTTATGGGGATATTAGATAATCACGCGAGTAATTTCTATTTTAAAAGCAGTCGAATGAGCCAAAAAAGATTTCGTAGCAGTCTATTTATATTGCTTCGTTTTTGTTGGTTAAATAAAGGGTTAACTTTTTCTTTTATTTTGATTAGTATTCTTCTTTCCTATCTATTTTGGTATATGATGACGATGTTATCAATTGATGGTACAAAAATACCAATATTGTTTCTTTATACCTCAATATATATCACATTAATGGAGGCAATAATAGGGAATCATAAATCCTCAATTGGGGTAGATCTAGCTTTACTTCAATTATCTGCTCTTAATCATTCTAAAATGAATTTCTTTTTTAAGAATGCACAACTAATGATGTTGACGCATTTAATCTCTTTCTTACAATTTTCATTGTTGTTATGTTTGATTCCGGTGACAAGTTATAGTAATGATATAAAAAGTATTTTGTTGAATTTGTTATTGATTCCATTCAATTATTTTATAGCCTATGTCTATTATAAGAAAGCTCTATTTTTAATTAAAGGTACAGTTAGTTTATTGAGATGGAGTTTTCTGGTTTTATATTGTTTTCTGATATTATTTGTAACTTTAGTAGGGGGCATTAGATGAGAAAAAGTGGTTTTCTGATTTACTATGTGTTATTTTGTACGGTCTGTTTTTCACTAGGTTTACTTTTAAGCTTTATATTAAAAAGTGAGACTTTTGCTACTATACCTCCGAAACTGGAATTACAATTTACATTGACAGTTTTACAGGCAAATTCTACAAATTTTTTGCTATATCTATTCTGTTTTCCGATTTCGCCCTTATTGCAACTTTTTGATTTGCTATCTTTAGGAATACAATTGGGTATATCTGGTCAGATGATTGGAATAGTAGCTACAATAAAAGGAATATTACCTCATGGTCTTATTGAAATACCGAATTTTATTTGGTATCAAGGTATGAGTCAGTATCTTTTATACCGATTATTGAAGGATAGGGGAATTGAAAATATACTTATTTATATAAAAAGTAATTTAAAATGGTATATCATTTCTTATATTTTATTAATTTTAGCAGCGTTGATAGAGGGAATTAAATTATGAAAATTGAAAATGAATCTAAAAGTTATGATAAATGTATACTGAAAAATATATCACTAGAGATTGATAAGGGAATTTACAGAGTTGAAGGAGAGAATGGTTCAGGAAAGAGCACCCTTCTACAACTTTTAGCTGGGCTAGAGACTTTTGATAGTGGTTTAAAGAATTGTGTATCCAAAGATGTACTATACCTTGATACCAATCAGCTTGGGGTTATTCCATTTACTATAGAAGAAAATTTGCAGTTGTTGTGTGATTCTTTTCAAATCCATCTATCATTTGAGGATAAAGAACAAATTAATACTTTTTTTGATAATAAAATCGGAGATAACTATATGACAGCATCTACTGGAACAAAATTCAAATTAGGCTTATCCTTAATTTTTGCTAAAAATTGGGATTATATTTTTATTGATGAGACCTTATCAACAGTGGATGCAAGAAGTATTGATATGATTGCTAAACGTTTAATTTCCATGAAAGAAAGCTCTACTATTATATATGTATCTCATAATTTATTGAATCAAGAATTGATTAGCAAATCTCAAAGGATTTTAATAGAGGAAGGACGGGTTTATGAAATTTCAAACAAATAATAGTTTATACAAATTAATGAATCTGATTATTTATCTTTTTCTTTTATATTTGTTTATTGATTTACTGATGAAGTCGGGAATTTTAGATGAACAAATTGATAAATTATCTGAACTATCTAATCTTTTTACAATTAAAATAGAAACAATATTGACAGTGATTTCTGTTGTTTTCACATTTATAGCAACTCTTATTGAATATGGATTTTCTCTCTTTCTGATTACATTATTTTTTGATAAGGATAAGAGGAACTTTGGAGATATTCTTTTATCTAAAAATATAACCTTAAGTTTTAGCATTTTACTTTGTTACTTATTTAATCCATCGGATATAAAGTTTGCTTATTTCAGCATATTGACAGTATTACTAATTGGGATAACAAATTATGCGAGATTTAAAAATTTAAGATTGACAGTAGTATTTTCTGTACCATTTTTATTTAATGCTATAGTGTCTATTATAAATAGTTTTTAGAAATACTAAAATTTCTTTTCTTTACTTAATAATGACACGAAATCATTTCGGTTTTATTAACTTGGAATTCTTATATTTTCTAGGTAGAACGTTTGTTCTGCCTATTTTCTTTATCCAAAAAGTGCAGTTGGGAGGGAGATAGGCGCATTTGGGGAGGAAGTCCAGTTTTTGTTTGAGGATTGGGGTAAGATAGTTGTTATCAGATGAGTTTATACTCTTCGAAAATCAAATTCAAACCACGTCAACGTCGCCTTGCCGTACTCAAGTACAGCCTGCGGCTAGTTTCCTAGTTTGATCTTTGATTTTCATTGAGTATGAAAAGAGGTTGGAACCATGAAATTCTAGCCTTTTTATTATTAGAGAAGCTACTGGAAATAGCCTAAATAAGTGAGACTACTGTAATGGAATAAAATATGGTATAATTGATAAGATAGATAGAATAGAGGATATTATGTCATTTACGAAATTTCAATTTAAAAACTATATTAGAGAGGCCTTGGAGGAGTTAAAATTTACAGCTCCAACAGAGGTGCAAGACAAATTGATTCCTATTGTTTTGGCAGGTAGAGATTTGGTTGGAGAATCAAAAACAGGTTCAGGTAAGACTCACACTTTCTTGTTACCGATTTTCCAGCAATTAGATGAAGCTAGCGATAGTGTACAGGCAGTGATTACTGCACCGAGTCGTGAGTTGGCTACTCAAATTTACCAAGCAGCCCGTCAGATTGCTGCCCACTCAGACGTGGAAGTTCGTGTGGTTAATTATGTGGGTGGTACGGATAAGGCTCGTCAGGTTGAGAAATTGGCAAGCAATCAGCCTCATATTGTTATTGGAACACCAGGCCGTATTTACGACTTGGTTAAATCCGGTGATTTGGCTATTCACAAGGCCAAGACCTTTGTTGTTGATGAAGCAGACATGACCTTGGATATGGGATTCTTGGAAACTGTTGATAAGATTGCTGGCAGTCTTTCAAAAGACTTGCAATTCATGGTCTTCTCAGCGACTATTCCGCAAAAACTGCAACCATTCTTGAAAAAATACTTATCAAATCCAGTTATGGAGAAAATCAAGACCAAAACGATCATTTCTGATACCATTGATAATTGGTTGATTTCTACTAAGGGACGTGATAAGAATGCTCAAATTTACCAGTTGACTCAGTTGATGCAACCGTATTTGGCAATGATTTTTGTTAACACTAAAACGCGTGCTGATGAATTGCATTCTTACCTGACTGCTCAAGGCTTGAAGGTGGCAAAAATTCATGGGGATATTGCCCCTCGTGAGCGCAAGCGTATCATGAATCAGGTGAAAAATCTGGATTTTGAGTACATTGTCGCAACAGACTTGGCAGCGCGTGGGATTGACATTGAAGGTGTCAGCCATGTCATCAATGATGCCATTCCGCAAGATTTGTCCTTCTTTGTTCATCGAGTTGGTCGTACTGGAAGAAATGGCCTACCAGGCACAGCCATTACCCTTTATCAGCCAAGTGATGACTCGGATATCCGTGAGTTGGAGAAATTGGGAATCAAGTTTACTCCTAAGATGGTCAAAGATGGAGAATTCCAAGATACCTATGACCGTGATCGTCGTGCTAATCGTGAGAAGAAGCAAGATAAGCTTGATATTGAAATGATTGGTCTGGTCAAAAAGAAAAAGAAAAAAGTCAAACCGGGTTATAAGAAGAAAATTCAATGGGCGGTTGATGAAAAGCGCCGCAAAACCAAGCGTGCTGAAAATCGCGCTCGCGGTCGTGCAGAGCGTAAAGCGAAACGCCAAACATTTTAATAGAAATTGTTGGAGTACTGAACTCCAACTTTTTGCTTTATGAGAACGAACTATCTAAACCGAAATATCACATTAAAGACTGCAAATTGCGCTAAAAAATGGTATAATGATAAAGTTATATAGTCCCGATAAGATGGTAGGCATTTATCACTAAGAGTTTTCCTACCAGTACTTTGTAACTCTATAACACTATTTTTAAGGGGGGACATTTTTATGTCAGAACGTAAATTATTCACGTCTGAATCTGTATCTGAGGGGCATCCAGATAAGATTGCAGACCAAATTTCAGATGCGATTTTGGATGCTATTTTAGCAGAGGATCCAGAGGCGCACGTTGCTGCTGAGACAGCTGTCTATACTGGTTCCGTCCACGTTTTTGGTGAAATTTCTACAAATGCCTATGTGGATATTAACCGTGTGGTTCGAGATACCATTGCAGAGATTGGCTATACCAATACAGAATATGGATTTTCTGCTGAGACGGTGGGAGTTCATCCGTCACTTGTTGAGCAGTCACCAGATATTGCTCAAGGTGTTAACGAAGCCTTGGAGGTTCGTGGGAACGCAGACCAAGATCCACTTGATTTGATTGGTGCTGGAGACCAAGGGCTCATGTTTGGATTTGCAGTGGATGAAACAGAAGAGCTCATGCCATTGCCAATTTCTCTCAGCCACAAGTTGGTTCGTCGTCTGGCAGAATTTCGTAAATCTGGAGAAATTAGCTATCTCCGTCCAGATGCAAAATCACAAGTTACAGTTGAGTACGATGAAAATGACCGTCCGGTACGTGTAGATACAGTCGTTATTTCTACTCAGCATGATCCAGAGGCTACTAATGAACAAATCCATCAAGATGTGATTGACAAGGTCATCAAAGAAGTTATTCCATCTTCTTATCTCGATGATAAGACAAAATTCTTTATCAATCCGACAGGTCGTTTTGTAATCGGTGGTCCTCAAGGGGACTCAGGTTTGACTGGTCGTAAGATTATTGTAGATACTTATGGTGGCTACTCTCGTCATGGTGGTGGTGCCTTCTCTGGTAAAGATGCGACTAAGGTGGACCGTTCTGCCTCATATGCAGCTCGCTATATTGCCAAGAACTTCGTTGCAGCCGGTCTTGCTAAGAAGGCAGAAGTTCAATTGGCCTACGCTATCGGTGTTGCCCAACCTGTTTCTGTTCGTATCGATACTTTCGGTACAGGAACAGTAGCTGAAAGCAAGCTTGAAAAAGCAGCCCGTCAAATCTTTGACCTTCGCCCTGCAGGAATTATCCAAATGCTGGACCTCAAGCGTCCAATTTACCGTCAAACAGCAGCTTATGGACACATGGGACGTACAGATATTGACCTTCCATGGGAACGTTTGGACAAGGTAGACGCTTTAAAAGAAGCAGTCAAATAAAATCTTAAGAGGGGGACTTCCTCTCTTTTTTATAGTTTTTAACTATACTGGGATACTGTTCTGAAAATCCATTTTGCGAAAGTAGAGATTTACATGTATTTCTTTAAAAATGCCAAAGGTTGAGATTTCTCCTCGTAATAGATAATCATGGAGATATTTCAATCCAAAGTTTTATTCGTTATCACTTGACTATTGCAAGGTTTTCTAGAGCAACAGAGTCATGGAATGGACTCATGGTTGAGATTTCTCCTTGTTGCTTGGACTTCATTCAAAAGTCTGTTACCCAAGCCTTGTTCAAACTTCCAATACACTAGCTGTTTCCATAGCATGACTTCTGCACTAGACTTTCTTTTCCGAATAAATAGATAGAACCATAGAATCTAGTAAACCTAGAATTAAAACTGTGGTATAATATTAGCAATAAAAGGAATCCGGAGGATCAGAATCATGGTATCAACGAAAACACAAATTGCTGGTTTTGAGTTTGACAATTGCTTGATGAATGCAGCAGGTGTGGCTTGTATGACGATAGAGGAGCTAGAAGGGGTTAAAAACTCAGTTGCAGGAACCTTTGTCACAAAGACAGCGACCTTGGACTTCCGTCAGGGAAATCCTGAGCCACGTTACCAAGATGTTCCACTTGGTTCTATCAACTCTATGGGCTTGCCGAATAATGGCTTAGACTATTATTTGGATTATCTTTTGGATTTGCAGGAAAAAGAGCCAAACCGAACTTTCTTCCTATCTCTAGTCGGCATGTCTCCAGAGGAAACCCATACTATCTTGAAAAAAGTCCAAGAGAGTGATTTTCGTGGTCTGACTGAGCTAAACCTCTCCTGTCCAAATGTTCCAGGAAAACCTCAGATTGCCTATGATTTTGAGACAACAGACCGTATTTTGGCAGAGGTGTTTGCCTACTTCACTAAACCTCTTGGAATTAAATTGCCACCATATTTTGATATTGTTCACTTTGACCAAGCGGCAGCTATTTTCAACAAATATCCGCTCAAGTTTGTCAACTGCGTTAACTCTATCGGAAACGGCCTATATATAGAAGATGAGTCCGTCGTTATTCGTCCTAAAAATGGTTTTGGGGGCATTGGTGGGGAGTATATTAAACCAACTGCTCTAGCTAATGTTCATGCCTTTTATCAACGCTTAAATCCTCAAATCCAAATCATCGGAACAGGTGGCGTTCTGACTGGTCGTGATGCCTTTGAACATATCCTCTGTGGAGCAAGTATGGTACAGGTGGGAACCACCCTTCACAAAGAAGGCGTCGTTGCTTTCGAACATATTACCAATGAACTGAAAGCAATCATGGCGGAAAAAGGATACGAGAGCCTAGAAGATTTCCGTGGGAAATTGCGCTATATCGATTAAATTCATTAAAAAATCAGAAGAAAGGAGAGAAGATGCTAGCCATTGAAGAAAGCCAGAAGTTGACTTTATCAAATTTACCTAGTCTGAGCCTTTTTACAGGGACAGATCAGGGTCAGTTTGAAGTTATGAAGAGTCAAGTATTGAAACAGATTGGCTATGATTCTGCTGACCTCAACTTTGCCTACTTTGATATGAAAGAAGTAGTTTACAAGGATGTGGAACTGGAGTTGGTCAGTCTTCCTTTCTTTGCGGATGAAAAAATCGTGATATTAGACCATTTTGTTGATGTCACGACTGCTAAAAAGCGCTTTTTAACAGATGATGAGCTCAAGTCGTTTGAAGAATACCTTGATAACCCTTCGCCAACAACCAAGTTGTTGATTTTTGCTGAAGGAAAGCTGGATAGCAAAAGGCGGTTGGTTAAATTACTTAAGCGTGATGCCAAGGTTTTTGATGCAGTAGAAGCCAAAGAACAAGAATTGCGCCAGTATTTCCAAAAGTGGAGCCAGAGACAAGGTCTGCAGTTTGCTAATCATTCTTTTGAAAATCTTCTCGTCAAGTCGGGTTTTCAATTTAGTGAAATCCAGAAAAATCTGCTCTTTTTACAGTCCTATAAGGAAGACTCTGTTATCGAGGAAGAGGATATTGTTAACGCAATTCCCAAGACCTTGCAGGACAATATTTTTGATTTAACTCAGTTTATTCTGACTAAAAAGATGGATCAGGCGCGCGATTTGGTGAGAGACTTGACCTTGCAAGGGGAAGATGAAATCAAACTGATTGCAGTCATGCTGGGACAATTTCGGACTTTTACTCAGGTGAAAATTTTATCGGAGTCTGGGCAAACAGAAGCGCAGATTGCAAGTAGTTTAGGTAGTTATCTGGGACGTAACCCAAATCCCTATCAAATCAAGTTTGCGCTGAGGGATTCAAGAGGACTTTCCTTGAGCTTTTTGAAGCAAGCTATTTCTTATTTGATTGAGACAGACTATCAGATTAAGACAGGTCTTTATGAAAAAGGTTTCCTTTTTGAAAAGGCACTCTTACAGATTGCTAGCCAGGTCAATTGACATTTTTTTGAAACTATAACCCACGTCAGTATTATCTTGTCGTGGGTTTCTTGCTGATTTGCTTATTTTATACTCAATGAAAATCAAAGAGCAAACTAGGAAACTAGCCGCAGGTTGCTCAAAGCACTGTTTTGAGGTTGTAGATAAGACTGACGAAGTCAGCTCAAAACATGTTTTGAGGTTGCGGATGAAACTGACGAAGTCAGTAACTATATCTACGGCAAGGCGAGGTTGACGCGGTTTGAAGAGATTTTCGAAGAGTATCATTAGAAAGTATGTCACTGATTTCCTTATCTATAAGCAAAAAACTTGAAAAAAGTGAATGTTTGCGTTATCATTTTCATATAGAAAGAAAAAGAGGTATTACAGATGGCTATTATCTTACCAGAACTTCCATATGCATACGACGCTTTGGAACCATACATCGATGCGGAAACAATGCACTTGCACCATGACAAACACCATCAAACTTATGTCAATAATGCCAATGCAGCTCTTGAAAAACACCCTGAAATCGGTGAAGATCTTGAAGCCTTGCTTGCTGATGTAGAATCTATCCCAGCTGATATCCGTCAAGCGCTTATCAACAATGGTGGTGGACACTTGAACCACGCTCTTTTCTGGGAATTGATGACTCCTGAAAAAACAGCTCCATCAGCAGAACTTGCAGCAGCAATCGATGCAACATTTGGTTCATTTGAAGAATTCCAAGCAGCCTTCACTGCAGCAGCAACAACTCGTTTCGGTTCTGGCTGGGCATGGTTGGTTGTCAACAAAGAAGGGAAGCTTGAAGTGACTTCAACAGCAAACCAAGACACACCAATCTCAGAAGGTAAAAAACCAATCTTGGGCTTGGACGTTTGGGAACATGCTTACTACGTGAAATACCGCAACGTGCGTCCTGACTACATCAAAGCTTTCTTCTCAGTGATTAACTGGAACAAAGTAGATGAATTGTACGCAGCTGCTAAATAATGATAGTTGGAGGGAAGAATTGTTCTTCTCTTTTTAAGGTTATATTATTTTTGTCTGACAAAATCGTCAGACTTTTTTCATTTTTATGAGAAACGTGCTAACTGCTAGAAATTATGGTAGAATAAAGTATTAAGTAATCGTGAAAAAAGGATATCTATGCGAAAAGAAATTGCACCTGAATTATACAACTATAACAAGTTTCCTGGTCCTGAGTTTCATTTACACGGGGACAAGGTTGAAACGGAAGGGATCGCTTTTTCCTTGGTGGAAAATATCAAGGATGCCTTTGATGTGACGGCTTTTAATCAGCGTTTTTCAGAAGTCTTAACCAAGTTTGATTATATCGTGGGAGACTGGAGCAACGAACAGCTTCGCCTACGAGGTTTTTACAAGGATGACCGAACAGAAGAAAAACTTGAAAAAATCAGTCGTTTACAAGACTACCTATTAGAGTATTGTAGTTATGGTTGTGCCTATTTTGTCTTAGAAAATGAAGCCCCTAAGCGAGCATCATTTGACAAGAAAATGCGTAAGAAGGAAGAAGAACAGCCTTTTAGAAAAGGAAAGAAACCGACTCAAACAAAACGAAAACCGAATGCAGATAAGAAAAATAGACGTCGTCAGAAAGACCAGCATTCTCAGAAAGAGGACAAGGGACAACGTCATTTTGTCATTCGTCAGAAGTGAGTAGAGAATAAGGAGAAGAAATGAAACCCTCAATTTATAGTTTAACACGTCAAACCATGCAGGAATGGGTATTGGAGCAGGGAGAAAAGAAATTCCGTGCAGATCAAATCTGGGAATGGCTCTATTGAAGAAATGACCAACCTTTCCAAGGATTTGATTGCTAAGCTCAATGACCAGTTTGTGGTCAATCCCTTGAAACAAGGTATTGTGCAAGAGTCTGCTGATGGGACAGTTAAATATCTTTTTGAATTGCCAGATGGAATGCTGATTGAGACAGTACTCATACGTCAACACTACGGTTTATCTGTCTGTGTGACCACTCAGGTCGGCTGTAATATCGGTTGTACCTTCTGTGCCTCTGGTTTGATTAAGAAGCAACGTGACCTCCATAACGGTGAAATCGTAGCGCAAATTATGCTGGTTCAGAAATACTTTGATGAGCGTGGTCAGGATGAATACGTCAGCCATATCGTTGTCATGGGAATCAGTGAGCCCTTTGATAATTACAACAATGTTTTGAATTTCGTTTGTACTATCAATGATGATAAAGGAATGGCTATCGGTGCTCGTCACATCACGGTTTCAACCTCAGGTTTGGCTCATAAAATTCGTGACTTTGCTGATGAAGGGGTTCAGGTCAATCTTGCCGTGTCTCTTCACTCACCCAACAATGAACTGCGCTCAAGTACCATGAAGATTAACCGTGCCTTTCCGATTGAAAAGCTCTTTGCAGCTATTGAGTACTACATTGAGACAACTAATCGTCGTGTGACCTTTGAGTATACCATGCTTAATGAAGTCAACGACGGTGTAGAACAAGCCTTGGAATTGGCTGAATTGCTCAAGAACATCAAGAAATTGTCTTATGTAAACTTGATTTCTTATAACCCAGTTAGTGAGCATGACCAATATAGCCGTAGTCCCAAAGAGCGCGTGTTGGCTTTCTATGATACGCTTAAGAGAAAAGGGGTCAACTGTGTGGTTCGTCAAGAGCATGGTACAGATAGTGACGCAGCTTGTGGACAATTGCGCTCTAACACAATGAAACGTGACCGCCAGAAGGCAGTCGCAGCGGTAAATCCTTAATGATGAAGAAGACTTATAATCATATTTTGGTCTGGGGAGTCATTTTCTATAGCATTTGCATTGTCTATTTTTGCTTTACTCCTCAAGAACAATCTCCCGTGGGGGTAGAAACTCCAGGTATTCAGCATCTTGGAAGCCTGGTTTTTCTTTTGACTCCTTTAAACTCCCTCTGGAATCTGGGTGAGGTGAGTGATATGGGACAATTATGCTGGATTTTTTTACAAAATATCCTCAATGTCTTCTTGCTTTTTCCTCTGATTTTCCAACTCCTTTATCTCCTTCCAAACTTGCGTAAGACAAGAAAAGTGATCTTTTTCAGTTTTCTTCTGAGCCTAGGAATTGAGTGTACGCAGTTAGTCTTAGATTTTTTCTTTGATTTTAATCGCGTCTTTGAGATTGATGATTTGTGGACCAATACCTTGGGTGGTTATCTGGCTTGGCTCCTCTATAAACGATTATATAAAAACAAGATAAGGAATTAAAATGAGTATTTTAGAAGTTAAAAATCTGAGTCACGGTTTTGGTGACCGTGCAATTTTTGAAGATGTGTCCTTCCGTCTCCTCAAGGGGGAACATATCGGCCTGGTTGGTGCTAATGGTGAAGGGAAATCAACCTTTATGAGTATCGTGACTGGTAAATTGCTGCCAGATGAAGGAAAGGTTGAGTGGTCCAAATATGTGACGGCAGGTTACTTAGACCAGCACTCTGTCCTTGCTGAGGGGCAGTCGGTGCGTGATGTGCTCCGTACAGCCTTTGATGAGCTTTTTAAAGCAGAAGCTCGTATCAATGACCTTTATATGGAAATGGCTGAAGATGGAGCTGATGTTGATGCTCTCATGGAAGAAGTTGGCGAACTTCAAGACCGTCTGGAGAGTCGTGATTTCTATACCTTGGATGCTAAGATTGACGAAGTAGCGCGTGCCCTTGGTGTCATGGACTTTGGCATGGATACGGATGTAACCTCTTTGTCAGGTGGGCAAAGAACCAAGGTGCTTTTGGCTAAACTCCTCCTTGAAAAGCCAGATATCTTGCTGTTGGACGAGCCGACCAACTACTTGGATGCTGAGCATATTGATTGGCTCAAGCGCTATCTTCAAAACTATGAGAATGCCTTTGTTCTTATTTCACACGATATTCCATTCCTCAATGACGTTATCAATATTGTCTACCATGTGGAGAATCAACAGCTGACACGTTACTCTGGTGACTACTACCAGTTCCAAGAAGTCTATGCTATGAAGAAATCTCAGCTAGAGGCTGCCTACGAACGTCAGCAAAAAGAGATTGCGGACCTCAAGGATTTCGTGGCTCGAAACAAAGCGCGTGTTGCAACACGAAACATGGCCATGTCCCGTCAGAAGAAATTGGATAAGATGGATATTATCGAACTGCAAAGTGAGAAACCAAAACCATCCTTTGATTTCAAACCAGCTCGTACGCCAGGGCGCTTTATCTTCCAAGCCAAGGATTTGCAAATTGGTTATGACCGTCCACTTACAAAGCCCTTAAACCTTACCTTTGAACGTAATCAAAAGGTTGCGATTATCGGGGCAAATGGTATCGGGAAAACAACTCTCTTGAAGTCCCTATTGGGTATTATTCTACCAATCGCTGGAGAGGTTGAACGTGGAGACTACCTAGAACTTGGTTACTTTGAACAGGAAGTAGAAGGCGGTAATCGCCAAACACCACTAGAGGCTGTCTGGAATGCCTTTCCAGCTCTCAACCAAGCAGAAGTTCGTGCAGCCCTTGCTCGTTGTGGTTTGACAACCAAGCATATTGAAAGCCAAATTCAGGTCTTGTCAGGTGGGGAACAAGCCAAGGTTCGTTTCTGTCTCTTGATGAATCGTGAAAACAACGTTTTAGTGCTGGACGAGCCGACCAACCACTTGGATGTGGATGCCAAGGATGAACTCAAACGTGCTCTCAAAGAATACAAGGGATCTATCCTTATGGTCTGCCACGAACCAGACTTCTATGAAGGCTGGATGGATCAAATCTGGGATTTTAACAAGCTAACTTAAGAATGAGGATAAAAGAAATACAGTACCGAATGTGGATACTGTATTTTTTTGGTTTTTAAGATTTAAAATTGTAATCTTTCACCACTTCGATGCTATCGATTGTGATAGCAGTTGTTGGCTTGTCTTTTTCATCTTTTTCGGCTTTAGCAATCTTATCTACAACATCCATACCGTCAATCACTTGACCAAAGACTGGGTGTTTGCCATCTAGACTAGGGTTTCCCCCTTCTTTATAGGCTTCGATGATTTTCTTTGGATACTTGCTTGTAGGGAGTTTAGCAGAGGTATCTGTAGAGTTTTGGTTGATGAAGAACTGGCTGCTATTGGTGTTTGGTTGACCAGTATTAGCCATAGAAAGAGCACCACGGATGTTATAGAGATAAGGAGTAATCTCGTTTTTGAAACCAGTTCCCTTGTCTTTAGTCTTATCCTTGTCATGCCAGATGGACTGACCACCTGTACCGTCTCCCTTTGGATCTCCAGTTTGAACCATGAAGCCATCGATGACACGGTGGAAGGTAATACCGTTATAGTAGCCTTCTTTGGCATGAGTGAGGAAGTTTTCAACCGCTAGAGGAGCGAGTTTAGGGAAGAGTTTAATGCGAATATCACCTTGGTTTGTGTGGAGAATCACCTCGGCTTCATCTTCAGCAACTTCTTTAGATAGTTGTGGGAAATTGGCGTTTTCGTTTGTTAAAGCATCGTTTAACTCCTTGGCAGATTGGGCTGCTACTTTGGAGCTTTCCTCAGCGGCCAAGCTAGAATCTACATAGTCATCACCACGTAAACTACGTTGGATGTTGCTACATCCAGCTAGGGCTACAGTGGACAGTAAAAGAAGGGTTGCTAGTTTTTTCATTCTGATCCTTTCAAAAATTCATTTCTACCATTGTACCCTAAAAGGAAGGGGATTTCAAATGTTAGTAGTTTACAGAACTGGCTTAGATAATAGTTGGGATTTCATCATCATCTTGAAAATCTTCAACTTCTTCCTCAGTAAATGGTTTCTGAAAAGAACTTAGTATAAAACGGGCAATTGGTCCGACAATTAGGAAGTTTAGAGGAAGAGCTGCAATAAAGTTTACGAGCCAGGCGCTTAGATAGGTATTGGGTGTGATAGCAATGCCATTGTAAAAAAGTCCATAGAAGGACATGAAAGTGATCATGAGAACTGCCATTCCTCCAGAAATGGTAATGATTTTCTGCCATCGTTTATGATGGTCCTTGAGGATACGAAAGGCAATTGACTTAACGATTGCTCCCACAGGGATGACATCCAATAAAAAGGCTGTGACAAAGCCAGGGATGTAAGCAAGGGATAAATAATGTAGTGAAAGTTGACCAACAATAAAAAGATTCCACATGGACATACCGAGTACCATCATGGAACACATAAGTGTTGTAAATAAAAGAGCTTCTTTAAAATTTCTAGGCATTATAGTCTCCAATTCTTTTTGATTATACATCAGTCTATCATAAAAAAATTTTCCTCGTAAGTGAAATAATTAAAATTTTTCAAGAAACTGTTTTCAAAAAAAATCAACCTGTCTTGGTTGATTAAAGATTCTTTTTAGGATGGCGGTCAATGATTGCTTGATGGTCTTTGAGTGTTTGTTCTCCTTTTGGAGTTAGTCTATAACCGCGAATCGAAAAGTGACAAGCTAATTCTTCTTCTGAAAAATGCTCATGAAGGGCTTGGTCCAAATTTGTAGCCTTCATTTTTAGAAAGTCCAGTAACTCCCTTCTTCTTTAGGATATTCTTTTTTATGGTAGCGTATTAGATGGTCAAGTGAGTAAAAAGCAGTTTCAATGGACAGCATAACCTTTTTCTACCAGAGTTTTGAGATGCTTAGGAGCATCAATGCCATAAGAGTACTCAAAGTATTTAGGGAACCAGATCTTAAGAAAGCTCGTAAAGCATCACAATTAGTAAACGTTAATTCGAAAGAATTACTATATTTTAAAAGAGCACATTTTCAAAGGATTTTTTCTTTTGGCTTCAATTCCTAATTAGTCAATGAACTGAATACTAGGTCTCAAAAAGAATTATGCTTCCTCTTTCTGTCTGAGTTCAAAGAGGTCTTCTACTTTCAGATTAAAAACTTGAGCAATTTTAAGAGCCATTTCCAGCGAAGGATTGTAACGGTTATTTTCCAAGTGCAGAATTGTCTCGCGTCGCATGCCGATGCGGTCGGCTAACTCCTGCTGGGTCATGCCTGTGGATTCACGAACAGATTTGAGATTAGTAATAATCTTACTTTCTTTGGCCATGCTTATCCTCTCCGTTCCAAGATAAGATAGACAACCGCAAAGATGCAAATGAAGGTAGCTATGCTAATAAAGATCTGGCCCATGTAAAGAGTGAGAGGCCCCATATACCCAATGATAACTGCTAGGATCATCAGTGCCCCTAGTATAAAAACCAACATCAAGCTAGCTGCCTTTACTAAATTAGCATAAAAGCGTTCGTCCGGAGTTTCCTTGACATTTTTTAAAGAGAAAAAACCAAATAGAATCACTTCAATAACGAGGCCGATTCCCAAAATCCATTCTTTAATACCAGAACTTTCGCTTGGGGTCGCAACCCAAATTCCTACTGTATAAAAAATGCTTGCTGCAAACACAAGTATCGTGTAAAGCTTAGCAGACAAGTCAAAAATAATTTTTCTCTTACCTTTCTGACTCTTATGTAGCCAGCTCGATATAGCTACAATTTGACCTGACACTGAAATACCAGTAATAACTAACTTGGGTTCCCAACTAAGATTAGAACCAAATACAACAATAAAATCAATAAAGAGAGCTACGGCAATCATTGCAATGAGGCCACGCATTTTTTGACTTTTTTTCATGATAGACTCCTTTTTTGTGTTATAAATATATAACACTTAAATTTTATGTTATAAATATATCACATTTAAATTTAGAAAGCAAGAATTTATGTGCCAAGGTGGCAATTATTTGAAAAAATTTTTTAATAAAAGCCCTTGATAGACAAACAACTAAAGAATTCTTTGAAGTAATGCATCGGATTTGGTTTGGATAGTTTCGTTAATAATATTTGATGATAAAGAATTTTTGAAAAATCTAGATACTGTATGAATCTCTACTTTTTTTCTTAGACTGTATAAAGTCTGTCAGAATAAGCTTTGTAGGTGTAGAAGTTAATTTTTACAGAGGTTAAGTAAGGATTTCAGTACACGTCAATAGATGTCAAAATACTGATTTTAAGCGATTTTTGATTTTTGGAAACTCATTATATAGCACTACAAATCAATAAAAACTCTACCTTTTTTAGATAAATATATCATCTGGATATTGAAGTTAAGCCCTGCTATCATTTCGATGGCAGGGCTTTTTAATATTTGGTACACTAACTTCTTATCTATATTTTGGTGGATTTTAAGTTGACATCTACAAAGTTTAATGTTAGAATACATTCAAAAATATATTTGAATGAGGTGTTTTATGATTCAAAATGTTGTTACTTCAATAATCCTGTATTCTGGGACAGCCGTAGACTTACTTATTATCCTAATGTTATTTTTTGCCAAAAGAAAAAGCAGAAAAGACATCATTAACATCTATTTAGGACAATTTCTAGGCTCTGTTAGTCTAATATTGCTAAGTTTGCTTTTTGCATTTGTCTTAAATTATATTCCTAGTAAAGAGATTTTAGGTTTACTCGGTTTGATTCCAATTTTCCTAGGCCTCAAAGTTTTGCTTTTAGGAGATTCTGATGGAGAAGCTATTGCAAAAGATGGTTTGCGAAAAGACAATAAAAACCTGATTTTTCTAGTCGCTATGATTACTTTTGCAAGTTGTGGCGCTGACAATATTGGTGTCTTTGTCCCATATTTTACCACCTTAAATTTAGCGAATTTGATAGTGACTTTACTTACTTTTCTAGTCATGATTTATCTCTTGGTTTTTTCTGCCCAAAAATTGGCACAAGTCCCTTCTGTTGGAGAAACTTTGGAAAAATATAGCAGATGGTTTATTGCCGTTGTCTATTTAGGATTGGGGATGTATATTCTGATTGAAAACAACAGCTTTGACATGCTAAGGACTGTGTTCGGCTAGGAGAAAAAATTATGAAAAAAGATAGTATTTGCCAAGTGAATATTATAAATCAACAAAATGTTACAACCGCGACGAACTACCTTGAAAAGGAAAAAGTCCAAAAATCACTTCGTATTTTATCAAAGTTTACCGATAATAAACAGATAAATATCATCTTTTATCTCCTTGCTGTTGAAGAACTCTGTGTCTGTGATATAGCCTGTTTACTAAATCTCAGTATGGCATCTGCCTCCCACCATCTTCGTAAACTAGCCAATCAAAACATCTTGGACACTAGAAGAGATGGGAAAATTATATATTATTTTATAAAAGATGAGGAAATCAGAGATTTTTTTAATCAACTAGGATAACAACTATTTTTACTACTTTTCCATGATTATAGGGGGATTGTATATGAAATTTTTTGAAGAAAATTATTCACATGAACTACCTACTCGTATCAAAAATTTAAGAAAAAAACACAATATTACACAAAGCGAACTAAGCAATGCAGGTCAAGTTAGTCAAGTTGAAAAGGAAAAGCAACAAGTTACCACTTCAATATTGCTTTATTTGAATACTCAAACCGACTTAGACTATAAAGAAATTATTTTTGGAGATATTGCCAAGCTTGTTGAAAATATGTTTTACCACTGCTTCGGCTCTATTTTATTTAGAGATTTGGAAACTGTAAATAAAAGAATGAATTCTTTGTCGGATGATGACTTAATTTCTATACAATCTAGCTGTCTTAGACTTTCCAAGACATTCGCAAATTTCAATATTCAAAGAAAAAAATTTTTGATTTCTGATGAAACTGAAAAAATTATCCATAATGGCAAAAAGGTCATTAAAAAATCAAAAAAGATAAATCAATTTCAACAACAATGGACACATACGCCGAGTTAGCACCGCAAAGAAAGTTAGAATCTGTTAATCTTTATATCGATAAGATTGCTGAACTAACGCAATAACTACTCTACTATTTACTCTACCTTTTATTATGTAGCATTCTAAAAACATTGATGTACCAACGTTTCTAACAGCTAAAATAGAAATTATTTAATCTTTTACAGACCTAAACTATTCCCCTATTTAGAATCTATTAATTCATATTTTATAAATTAATTAGTAGATATCTTTTTTAAAATCCTTGATATTTCGCTGTTTTTAGTCTAATTGAAATCTATACTTTCCAAACCAGATCTTAAGAAAGCTCGTAAAGCTAGCCAGTTCTCTAAAGGTTAAGAACTAGCTACAATACAGTATTTACAACACTTTATACTAAATGAAAATCAAAGAGCAAACTAGGAAGCTAGCCGCA
>NZ_VMLT01000055.1:0-3728 GCF_013276815.1 Streptococcus sp. 1055
TCGATAGCCTTGTTCGCTTTGTCAGCAGCTGCTTGAGCTTCTGCCTTAGCTTTCGCTTTTTCTTCAGCTGTTAGATCTTGGCGAGCATCGATTTCCTTATTCTTAGCAGCTAATTCATCTGCCACTGCTTGTTTAGCAGCTGCTTTAGCTACTGGAGTCACAGAAGTAACATCCGCTACACCTTTATCTTCTGCAGCGTCCACAAGTTTTTGGGTTGCTCGGGCTGCATCTTCTGTATCTTCATTATCAGGTTGAGCGTTGATTTTAGCTAATTCTGCATCAGCTAATTTTTTGGCTTCTGCTTTAGCTGCGTCTTTTTCTGCTTGACTTAGGTCTGTGCGCTTATCAATCTCATCATTTTTAGCTGTTAAGGCATTGGCAATTGCTGCCTTAGCATTCTCTTTAGCGATTGGGTTTACTTTAGAAATGGCTGTAGTGGCTTCTGTTTGCGCTTCATCTACAGCTGCATCTATCGTCGCTGCATCGATTTTCTCAGTTGCTGCCCGGGCTGCTGCGTTGGCTTTAGCAATAGCGGCTGTTTTTTCAGCTTCTGATAGATTTCTGTCTGCATTAATAGCATCTTCTTTAGCCTTACGAGCTGCTTCAATTGCCGCTTTGGCTTCAGCTTTTTTAGCTACTACTGGATTGTCTGCTGCAATGGCGGTTGTCCCTTCAGTTTGAGCTTGATCCAAGGCAGCTTTTGTTGTTAGATTAGGATCATTAATGGCTGCTAATGCTTTCTCTTTATCTGCATTTACCTTAGCGATAGCTGCTTGTTTTTCATCATCGGTAGTATTAGGATCTGCAATAGCATTAATTTCTGCAATCTTATCTTCTGCAGCCTTGTTGACTGCATCAATCGCAGGTTGTTTATTTAGGGTCGTAAACTCTGTTAGTGGTCTTCTGTCTATAGATCCATCTCTATAGGTTACTAGTAAATCATTTCCATCTTTTGCGATCGTTTGAATCTTACTATTTTGATTCTCTACTTCTTGACCGCGCTTAGACTCTAACCGTCTATCTGGATTGTTTTGAGAATATTCAAGCTTGACTTTTTCTTTTACTTTTTCAAACTCTTCCTCCGTTACAGCTGCAGGATCGGTAACGACAACCTTGTCAGCTTCCTCAGGAGTTTTTATATCGTATTTTTGAGTCTGAGGTTTGAGCACTACACGAAATGCTGCTGGATCTGAAATAGTTCCTCTGTTTACTCTAGCATCAACATTATCCTGATCAATAGCATTTACAAAACGAACTCCTAAAGCAACTCCATCCTTTTTCAGTACCTCATCTAACTTATTTTGTGGTAAACCAGGTCCTGGCGCTGGAGTTCCTGTATAACGAATAATAGCTTCTTCACCTTCTGTTGCGACTGTCTCTGAAGTAATTTTGTCTGCTTTGAAACCATATTCAACGTCTGTTTTATCTGTTGAATCTGCCGCATCTTTGAAAGATTGATTGCTTCCTTTTTTTAGAACTGCACTTTTAATCTTGCCACCATCATCTTTGATCTTGATATCAAATGAGTTTTCTTCTGCACCATACACAAATACTTCTTTTTTAGTTGGTGCTGGATCGGAATAGTCAATCTCAACTGTCGGTCTTTGATTTGTGCGTGCTACATTAGCAACTGGAACCGTATCTGTTGAACCGTCTTTATAGATTACAGTGACGTTTCTATTCTCTACTGTAACACGATCCACTACTGAATCACGACGTTCTACAACAGTTCCTTTTTTAGACTCTAGTCTAGCATCCTGGCTAGTTTTAGAGTGTTCAACTTTAAGCTGATTTTTAATTTTTTCAATATCTGCAGCGCTTAAATTGTCAATATCTGTAACACTGATTTTATCAGCATTGGTTGCTGGTTCATGGATGCTATATTTGTAGGTTTGAGATTTAAGGACAACTTTAAAGTATCCGATTGCATTAACTCCACTTCCTGCAGCAGACAGTACCTTATTTTTTTTCGATGTTACACGAAGATAACGCTCCCCTATTGATAAGTGTTGTTCCTGATTCTTAGTATAGCCAGAATTTCTCATCAAAGCATCATTAGGTTGACCAGTCATTGCTACTGTTAAAGGGAGAGGTGTCTCCGTAGTAATTTTTTTGAAATTATAACCATAACCATCAGTTACTATCGTTGCGTCTGATGTTGAAGTAAATTTTTGATTTGAACCCTTAGTTGTCTCTACATACGTAACCTTATCATCCTCATTTGATGTGATATGGAATCCAACATCTGCTTCTTCTTTATTGTAGACATAGACTTCTTTTTTGGCGTCATCTGAGAACTCTACAGTATAACTGATCCCATTTTCTGTTTTTGTTGTCCCGGCATAAGTTGGAGCGGTGGATTCCACACGAGAATCCTCATTCCCAGCTGTTGCTTCTCCATTTTCTGCACCAGTAGACGGTGCTCCATCTCCTGGGTCAGCCTCCCCCCCTCCGTTAGGGTTAGCTGCCACAGCAGCTCCGCCTTGTGAGTCTGCGCCATTCTCAGCAGCTGACACTGCTCCGTTCCCCAAAAACATAAATAGAGCCGCTACTGCCACACTGGCTGCACCAAAGCTATATTTACGAATAGAATAACGCGTGACCTTCTCACGACGCAGGCGCTCAGAACGACTCATGGATACTTTCTTGTCCATTACTTAAAATCTCCTTTAGGATTATATTTTTCTACATAAGAGAGGCTCCTCCTTCCTTATAGAAGGAGACTTCCTCTATGCATAGATTTACTTTACTATGATACATAATTACCAAGATATATGCAACTTTTTTGTTTGCTAATATTTTGCTAAAAAAAAAAAACTTTTTTTCGATTTTCGTGAATTTTATTCGGTTTTTTTATCCATATTTTTCATTATTTTATGAATTTGTTAAGGATTTACTGATTCTCATGGCATCTTATGCTCTGATTCTTTAGGATTCAATCAACCCTTAATTTCTATAAATATTATTTTTTCAAAATAACTCTATCTTTTTCACTAGCCTCGACAAAATAAGTAGAAAAAATGTAAGGGGTTGCGCCTTTTTCATTGGCATCATTTGAAGATGACAACATGCAAGGAGCCTAAAAAAGAGAAACAGCCAGTGATATCACTAGCTATTCTGATTGCTTGCCATAGAACAGAAGATAGCGGCTCCTTGCCTCTCCTGACTACTTGACTAGCCTTGACCACTTACTATAGCTGCTCAGTTTTAAACAAGCAGGTTATCAGAAAGCCATGGCCTAGCCTACTGATTTTAAACAAGGAGCATTGGATGGCATCAAAAAAGAACACAGGCCTGCCGAGGCAGCCAAAGTTTTTGATCTTGGTCTCAGAACTCTCTTCAGCTAGGAAAAGAAATGAGGTGAACAAGGACACTTAGAGAGGAAAAAGCGAGTCGTCAAAAACCGAAAGATTCCTTTAGAGGAATTGAAAGCCTTTGTAGAGGCTCATCCAGATGCTTTTTTACGGGAAATTGCGGCACATTTTGATTGTGCTGTCCCTTCAGTATGGGCAGCTTTAAAGCAGATGAAGGTCACTTCAAAAAAAGATGACGAGCTTTAAGGAACAAGACCCAGAGAAAGTCGCTGACTTCTCTAGTCTGGAGATTTTCCAATCTCCCTCCTTATGGGACAGTTCCATAGTAAAGTAAAATAGAAATAGGACAAATCAATCAGGACAATCAAATCGATTTCTAACCATGTTTTAGAAGCAGAGGTGTACTATTCTAGT
>NZ_VMLT01000056.1:0-17479 GCF_013276815.1 Streptococcus sp. 1055
GTGTTTTGAGCTGACTTCGTCAGTTTCATCTACAACCTCAAAACGGTGTTTTGAGCAACCTGCGGCTAGCTTCCTAGTTTGCTCTTTGATTTTCATTGAGTGTAAGTCATAACCACCCGTGAAAACGGGTGGCTTGTACACCGGCTATAAGCCGTTTCTCTCCAGCGGCGTCTAAAGACGCTCGCTGAACTTCGTTCAGGTCGTGCTATATTACTTGACTAATGCCCGTCACAACGGGCTTTTACCTTGTTCTAAATCCGCCATCAGAAAACGGATCTTCATATTCTTTTACACTCAGCTTATCGAGTGCAATGTCATTCTTTTCCTGCTCGCAAATATATTTAGCTACGGTCTTTTCGTTTAGTCCAACGGTACTTACATAGTATCCCCTAGCCCAGAACTTTCGATTTCCATACTTATATTTTAAATTAGCGTGCTTATCAAATATCATCAATGCACTTTTGCTCTTGAGATACCCCATAAAATCGGAAATCGAAAGTTTGGGAGGTATCAGTACAAGCAGGTGTACATGGTCTGGCATCATATGACCTTCGATAATCTCCACGCCACGACAACCGCATAGATGTTTAATAATATCTATCAAATCCGACCTGACTTTGTAATATATCGCCTTACGGCGATACTTAGGTGTAAAAACTATATGATATTTGCACATCCATTTAGTATGTGATAAACTGTAACTGGTTTTAGCCATTTATTTTTCCTCCTTTATCTAACCTGAACAATTAGATTATACTTGGAAAAATAAATGGAAGCTAGAGGCCTTGTCAGCCACCAGCATAGCTGGTGGTTTTCTTGTTTTTCTCTACGAGAAAAACTGGCTTGAAGCCATAATAAAAAACAGAACTAGTATGAACTAGTCCTGTCTATTTTTACCCAATCACACTTCCGTTTGGTACAGCTGGATCAACTGTGAGAAGGGTTAATTTTCCATCATGTTCAGCTGATAGGATCATCCCTTGGCTGACATATTTCTTCATCATTTTACGTGGTTTGAGATTGGCAACGATTTGAACTTTCTTGCCGATCAATTCTTGTTCATTTGGATAGTATTTTGCAATTCCTGAGAGGATTTGACGATCTTCACCATCACCAGCATCCAAGCGGAATTGGAGCAACTTATCAGAACCTTCTACTTTAGACACTTCTTTGACTTCTGCGACACGGATTTCGACCTTATCAAAGTCTTCAAACTTGATTTCATCCTTGTTTAGTTTGAGTTCGACTTCGTCTGGATTCCATTCTTTTTCGACAGCTGGCTTGTTACCTTCCATTTGTTCCTTGATATAGGCGATTTCTTCTTCCATATCCAAACGTGGGAAGATTGGTGTTCCTTTGGCAACTACAGTCTCATCTGCCGGGAAGTCAGCCAAGCTCAAGTTTTCAAGGCTCGCTACTTCTTCCAAGCCAAGTTGAGTCAAGACTGCACGACTGGTTTCCATCATAAATGGCTCAATCAAGTGAGCTACAACACGAAGGCTGGCTGCCAAGTGGCTCATAACACTTGCCAATTGATCGCGGAGTGCTTCATCCTTAGCCAAGACCCATGGAGCTGTCTCGTCGATGTATTTGTTAGTACGAGAGATAAGGATCCAGACTGCTTCAAGTGCACGTGGATAGTCAACTGCTTCCATGTGTGTATGGTAGTCGGCGATTGATTGCTCTGCAACCTCAGCAAGAGCATTGTCAAACTCTGTTACACCCTCTACATAGGCTGGAATTTGCCCATCAAAGTACTTGTTAATCATAGAGACCGTACGGTTAAGGAGGTTCCCAAGGTCATTGGCCAATTCATAGTTGATACGGCCGACATAGTCTTCAGGAGTGAAGGTTCCGTCTGAACCAACTGGAAGGCTACGCATGAGGTAGTAACGAAGTGGGTCAAGCCCATAACGCTCTACCAACATTTCAGGGTAAACGACATTTCCTTTAGACTTAGACATTTTTCCGTCTTTCATGACAAACCAACCATGGGCAATCAAACGATCAGGTAATTTAACATCCAACATCATAAGAAGGATTGGCCAGTAGATAGAGTGGAAGCGAAGGATGTCTTTTCCTACCATATGGAAGACTGTTCCATTCCAGAACTTGTCAAAGTTACCATGTTCGTCTTGACCGTAGCCAAGAGCTGTCGCATAGTTAAGAAGGGCATCAATCCAAACATAGACAACGTGCTTAGGATTTGATGGGACTGGGACACCCCAGGTAAAGGTTGTACGAGAAACTGCCAAATCCTCTAAACCTGGCTCGATGAAGTTGCGAAGCATTTCATTCAGACGACCATCTGGAGTGATAAATTCAGGATGAGACTTGAAAAATTCGACCAAACGATCTTGGTATTTGCTAAGGCGAAGGAAGTATGATTCTTCGGATACCCATTCAACCTCGTGACCTGATGGAGCAATACCACCAGTCACATTTCCAGCTTCATCACGGAAAACTTCTGCCAGTTGGCTTTCTGTAAAGAATTCTTCGTCTGATACTGAATACCAACCAGAGTATTCACCCAAGTAGATATCATCTTGAGCAAGTAAGCGTTCAAAGACCTGTGCGACAACTTTTTCATGGTAGTCATCAGTTGTACGGATAAATTTATCGTATGAGATATCTAGTAATTTCCAGAGTTCTTTGACTCCAACTGCCATCCCATCAACATAGGCTTGTGGTGTAATGCCAGCTTCTTCAGCTTTCTGCTGGATCTTCTGACCA
This sequence comes from Streptococcus sp. 1055, assembly GCF_013276815.1. Lineage (NCBI taxonomy): Bacteria > Bacillati > Bacillota > Bacilli > Lactobacillales > Streptococcaceae > Streptococcus > Streptococcus sp. 1055. Next base: position 2,734 of record NZ_VMLT01000056.1, read on the forward strand.
TGTTCATCAAGACCTGTCAAATAAAAGACATCGTAGCCCATCAGGCGTTTGTAACGTGCTAGGACATCACAAGCAATGGTTGTGTAGGCAGAACCGATATGCAGTTTTCCAGATGGATAGTAAATCGGCGTTGTAATATAAAAATTCTTTTCAGACATAATTTTTCCTTTCCAGGCAAATGAAACCTGTTTTTCTAACACTTCATTATATCACATTTTTAAGGATTTTCGATAGGGAAATCCATACAAAAACAAGATAGACGAGTGTCCATCTTGTTGATCTTATTCATAACGAAGGGCTTCAATTGGATCAAGTTTCGATGCCTTGTTGGCTGGCAAGACCCCAAAAATCATACCCACACTAGCCGAAACTGCAAGACTAAATAGGGCAACTGGGATTGATACTCCAACTTCTATACCTTCTATTAAACCTTGCAGTAACAAACCTGCTAAGGCAGTTAAACCACTTGCAATTGTCAAGCCAATTAAGCCACCTAACAAGGTCAAAATCATGGATTCAATCAAAAACTGAATTAAAATATTGGCACGTGTTGCGCCCAAAGCCTTACGAAGACCAATCTCACGAGTGCGCTCTGTCACCGAAACCAGCATGATGTTCATGACACCAGTTCCTCCAACAAAGAGAGAAATCCCTGCGATGGAACTAATAATCGTCGTCATAAAACTAAACGATTGTTGAATTTCTGCAAATACAACGGACTCATCTGCCACCTGGTATTCTCCCTGTTGTAAGCCTGCAAGTTCTGTCATTTTTCGTGCCAGTTCTGGACCCAGAGTTGGGGTTAAACTGGTATCATTCACTCGAAAAACAATACTAGCTATTTCATCTACATTAAAATTCGCAGCAAGGGAGATATTGGTAGTAATAGGCAAGCCACCAAACCCATATATTTTTGACTTTTTAGCCTCCGGACTAGTATAAACCCCAATGACCCGGTAACTAAAATCATTGACTTCTACAACCTTGTTAATAGCCTCTTGAGGAGATTCAAATAAACTAATGGACAATTCCTCATCTAGCAAAATGACACTTGCAAACTCTTTGAAATCTTGCTCTCTCAGACTACGACCTGCAATAATTTCATTCTTAACAGCGTCCATGTAAGTTCTGTTTCCACCTGTCAAATTAGCATTCTCAACCTTTTTATCTTGATAGGTCAAGATGGCATTCGTTGAATTGGTTACATAGTAACTATCCACTCCCTTGAGTTTGGCTGCCTCTTGGACCCAGGATTCTTGCGGTTTTGGCGGTTCAACAGGAATTTCCTCTTCCTTTCCAGAAACCGTAAAAGCTGATTGTTTCTGAGTAAAAGACCCATCTTTACTTTTTTTAGGAGAGAAGAAGACGCTAATATTTTTCTGAGATTTGGTCATATCTTTATTAACTTGACGAGATAGGGAATCTCCCAAAGCCATAATCACAACAACTGATGAAACACCGATAATAATCCCAATCATGGTAAGCAAAGAACGCATCTTGTGAGCCATGATAGATGAAAAGGCAAATTTCAGATTCTGCATCTTAGTTTTCCTCCTTTCCTAACTGAGCACTGTCAGATGAAATGACTCCATCTCGAATGATAATCTGACGTTTAGCATAGGCAGCAATCTCAGGCTCATGCGTTACCATGATAATGGTTTTTCCTTCTTTGTTCAAGTCAACCAATAGTTGCATAATTTGATTCCCTGTTTTGGTATCCAAGGCTCCTGTCGGTTCGTCCGCTAGGATAATAGAAGGATTGTTTACCAAGGCACGAGCAATAGCCACACGTTGCTTTTGACCACCAGATAATTCCGAAGGCAAATGGTGACTACGTTCTGTCAATTCAACCTTGTCTAAATACTCCTCAGCCAACTTGCGCCGTTTTGAAGACGAAACTCCTGCGTAAATCAAGGGCAATTCTACATTTTGCAGAGCATTGAGCTTCGATAGAAGAAAGAACTGCTGAAAGACAAAACCGATTTGTTGGTTACGAACCTTGGCTAATTGTTTTTCACCCAGTCCAGCCACTTCTTGGCCTTCAAGATAATACTCTCCACTGGTTGGTGTATCCAACATGCCAATCGTATTCATCAGAGTGGACTTCCCAGAACCAGATGGTCCCATGATGGCAACAAATTCACCCTCATTCACTTCTAGATTGATGTTTTTGAGAACCTGCAGTTCTTGGTCACCATTGCGATAGCTTCTGCAGATATTTTTTAGACTAATTAGTTGCTTCATCAGCCTTCACCTCTTTTCCTTCTTCCAAGGAAGATGTTGGATTACTGATGACCTTAGCGCCATTTGTCAAACCAGAAGTGATTTCTTGATTTTCTGCGTCAGCATTTCCCAATGAAACCTCAACTTTTTTAGCCTTTTGTTGTTCATCCACAATCCAGACATAATTTTTACTATCATCCATTACTAGACTGCTGACAGGAACAAGAATAGCCTTGGTTTTGCTTTTAACCTCAATGTTGACAGAAAAACCTTGTTTCAAATCACCAACTTCGCCTGTCACATCAATAGTATAAGGGTATTTAGAACCTGTATTAGCCCCAGCTGCTGGACTAGCTGCTTCACCATTGTTTTTAGGATAGTCAGAAATATAGCTTAATTTCCCAGTCCATTTTTTATCAGGATATACTTTAGAAGTAAAGCTTACTTCTTGACCTACAGAAAGGTTGGCTAGATTGTACTCAGACAATTCTCCCTTGACTTGTAAATTTTCATTGCTGACAATATGAACCATAACTTGACTCGCCCCTGTTGGAGATTTAGAAACATTGCTATTGACTTCGACTACAGTTCCCTCTAGGGTACTGAGAACAGTTGTTGCATCCAATTGACTTTGAGCCTTGCTTAATTGCGCTGCAGCATCTGCACGCGCATCACGGGCATCACCCAATTGAGCGTCAATAGAAGCAACAGAATTTCCAGCAACTGGAGTTGGACTTTGCACCGTTACATCTTCTCCTCCTGCTGGTGCAGGTAACTGGGGAGCTGAAGCAGCTTCATTTCGTGCTTGGTTGAGTTCGTTGATATGACGGTCTGCCTTCGCAACTGCTCGACTCGCTGAATCATAGGCCGCCTGGGCTTCTGAACTACTGTACTTGACTAAAGCCTGCCCTTCGCTGACCTTATCCCCCACAGAAACAAGGATTTCGTCTAAATCTCCCTTGCTAGCATCAAAATAAACGTATTGTTCATTTTTTGCCGTTACTGTTCCTGATAATAAAACAGAGGATGCCACGCTTCCTTCCTTGGCAACAACAAGATGAGTAGGTTCATCTTTTACAGCGGTTTGCGAGGGTTGTCTAAAGAGTAAAATCCCCCCGGCACCCAATACAACTACACTCGCAGCACCGATGGCTGCATACAGTTGCCACTTTTTAGCTTTACCATTCTTTTTCTTCATAATGAAACTCCTTTTCTTTTTTACAATACTTTGCTATTATACCAAATTTCCCTCCAGCAAACAATGCAGTTCAGATGGAAATAATGACAGTTCAGGATTAAACAATCGTTCGGAAATCCTCCTTTTCTATTGTACTAGTTATATGATACACTATCTTGACTTATTTGGCAAGCTTTTTTGCAATTTTTTGTGCGTAGCAGATTTTTGCAATCAAATCAAAAAAAAGATAGAATATGACTATCAAAAAATGACACTCGACTATTTAAAAGAGTACAAAGGAGTTTTCAATGAGAGAATACGATATCATCGCTATCGGTGGAGGTAGCGGAGGAATTGCCACCATGAACCGTGCTGGTGAACATGGAGCCAAAGCGGCCGTTATTGAAGAAAAGAAACTAGGTGGAACCTGTGTCAATGTCGGCTGCGTTCCTAAAAAAATCATGTGGTACGGGGCGCAAATCGCTGAGACTTTCCATCAATTTGGAGAAGACTACGGCTTTAAGACTACTGATCCTAACTTTGACTTTGCTACCCTACGTCGCAATCGTGAAGCTTACATCGATCGCGCTCGTTCTTCTTATGATGGCAGTTTTAAACGCAACGGCGTAGAGCTGATCGAAGGTCATGCTGAATTTGTAGATTCTCATACTGTCAGCGTAAATGGTGAACTGATTCGTGCTAAACATATCGTGATTGCTACAGGTGCCCATCCAAGTATTCCTAATATTCCTGGTGCTGAGCTAGGTGGCTCTTCTGATGATGTATTTGCCTGGGAAGAATTGCCAGAGTCAGTTGCTATTCTAGGCGCGGGTTATATTGCCGTTGAATTGGCTGGCGTACTCCACACTTTTGGTGTCAAGACAGACCTCTTTGTTCGCCGCGATCGTCCTTTACGTGGTTTTGATTCCTACATCGTTGAAGGTTTGGTCAAGGAAATGGAAAGAACAAACTTACCACTTCATACTCACAAAGTCCCTGCCAAGTTAGAAAAAACTGCTGACGGCATTACCATTCATTTCGAAGATGGTACTAGTCACACAGCTAGCCAAGTTATCTGGGCTACAGGCCGCCGTCCAAACGTTAAGGGATTGCAACTTGAAAAAGCTGGAGTCACTCTGAACGAACGTGGCTTTATCCAAGTGGATGAATACCAAAATACTGTTGTTGAGGGACTCTATGCTCTAGGTGATGTAACGGGCGAGAAAGAACTGACTCCAGTTGCAATCAAGGCCGGACGTACCCTATCTGAACGTCTCTTTAACGGAAAAACTACTGCAAAAATGGATTACTCAACTATTCCAACTGTTGTCTTTTCACACCCTGCTATCGGAACTGTCGGATTGACAGAAGAGCAAGCTATCAAAGAATATGGTCAAGACCAAATCAAGGTTTATAAATCAAGCTTTGCATCTATGTACTCTGCTTGCACTCGCAACCGTCAAGAATCCCGTTTCAAACTCATAACAGCTGGTTCAGAAGAAAAAGTTGTCGGACTTCATGGAATTGGCTACGGCGTTGATGAAATGATTCAGGGATTTGCCGTTGCTATCAAAATGGGAGCAACCAAGGCTGACTTTGATGCAACTGTGGCAATTCACCCAACTGCATCTGAAGAATTTGTAACCATGCGTTAATCGAAACAAAAGAAGCAAAGCAAAAAACACTTCTAAATATCAAAAAGCGAGTATTTCCGTAGTTTGAGATACTCGTTTTCTTATGTTTTATTTTATAGTATGTTGAAGTAAGATATGCAAAAATCAATTAACAAACCATAGCAAAATACAAGGATTATAATACAATCATTTATTCTTTTCTTTAAAAGATTCATATATTTTTTTATATAACTCTTTTATATCTTTTTTCTGAGAATTCAACTCTTCTTTACCGTAGTCAAAGTTTGCTACCACAAATCCCTCGTCAGCATCAGAAAAAGTAAAAAACTCTATTTCAATTAGTTTATTATGCTTAGAGTCCTCTATGGTGTCTCCTAAACCATTATTGAATTTCTTCACTTCTTCTTCACGAACTCCGAACCCCGTAGCAGCTCCATTTACAATGATGTTTGAAAATACTTCTTCTGAAGATGATACTTCTTTCACAGTTATGAAGTATATAGCTTCTTCCGTTTCTACTTGTCTCACTTTATTCCATTTTTCTGTGTCACTAGAAGAAAGCGTATAGATTGTTAACTCTACCGTTGGCTTATTGATATTTTCTTTTGTAATCATTTGTTTTCCAAAAAAGAAAATGGCAAGTGCCCCAGTTACAAAGATCAAAGCAATATAAATTTTCTTTTTCATAACTTATACCCTATATCTTTCATGTCAATTATCACATCAACTTCGTTATAGACAGCTGGATCATGCGTCGCTATAATGACATATTTATCTTCAGCTATTTCATTCAATAATAAGCGAATGATTTCTTTTCCAATCTCACCATCTAAAGCTCCTGTGGGCTCATCTGCTAAAATAATTTTACGTGGTTTCATTAACATTCTGGCAATAGCTACACGTTGAGCCTGCCCTCCAGACAATTCATATATTTTTTGATGTAAATAGTCACTTGACAGTCCTACTTTTTCAAGTACGTCAGTTATTGTTTTTTTGTCTTTAGTGATAAGGCTCAGATTATCATATACTGTTTTGTTATCTATTAAAGAATAATTCTGAAATACATATCCAACAGTATTTTTAAAAAAAGTTCTTTCTTTTATCTTCCAAATATCTTGTTTATCAACTAAAACATTCCCACTGTCAATTTTTTCTAATCTTCCTATAATATTAAGAAGGGTACTTTTACCGGAGCCAGAACCTCCAATCAATGCATAGCTTTTTCCAGATTCAAATATTAAATTTAAGTCTGTAAAGATCTTCTTTGAGCCGAAACTTTTTGAAACGTTCAAAAGGTCAATTGTCATGATTCATCTCCTTTTAAAATTTTAGTGTAGCTTTCAGATAATTTTCTAAAACTCATTATGATCGACAACATCAAAACTAGCAGAGAAGCCGCTCCAATATATAGCAACTCTATTTGTCCTGTCATCAGAAATGTAAATAGAATAACCATTGTAATAGTCATCATAAAATATTTGAGACTTGAAATTGCTATATATGTTTTTGACAGACCCAAAATGATTTTTTTCACATATTCATTCTGTTTTAGAGTAATAAAAAGTTGGACATATTGATAAATGAGTATAAAGACAATACTGTAAATTATCTTCTGCAAGATTTGTGAAAGTAAAATTTGGTGCTCTAAGGATTGAATCTTTAATTTCACAATTTGGTAAACATCTACTGGATTCATTGAGAAATTCAACGGGACAGTCATCTCATTTATTTTTTTTACCGCTTCAGGACTAAAAAGAGATTTATATAGTATGTTACTAGCCAAAGAAAACTTATTATTTTCCATCATTTTGTCCGTATCTAACACAACAACTATATTATCTTTGCTATCTGCTAGACTTTCCATTGGTAAAATATCTTTATTTTTATGATCGATATCAGCATCCTCATTGAAATAAAAAATTTTATTACCATCAGGAATTATTTGTACTGCAAGCTGTTCTTTTGTATAGTTTGTTCCAATAAATTGTTCTGCTACAACTGTATTCTCAATAGATTTCTGGTTTTCTTTCCACTTCTCAGGAATATAAATGGTTGCTATCTTATTATCTAAAAGATGATAGTTTGTTCCATTCACTTTATTTTGTAGGTTAGCACCTGTTTGATTAATATAAATCAACTCTTTATTTATTTCTGGATTCGTTATTCCGTCATTTTCTAATTGTTTAGAAAAGTCTTCTAAAACATGAGATGTTTTCATAAAATCTGGAACATATGCCGAAGATCGTTCAATATATAAGAAATCTAAGTTTTTTAAGGCAGCAACTATCTGTAGATACTGACCATCTGAATCACTAACTTCTCCATTTTTAGCAGAGTTACTTTCAATTCCAAGGAACTCAATCCTTCTCCAGTCTTTTACTGTGTCCCACGGTACTAAATTCTGTATTTGTATGTTCATACTAGATTGACTACTCTTTGTTTCTTGTAAAAAAACTCCTGAGACAAGGATAATAATCGAAATAATAGCAAGCCATACGACAAAAATAAGCTTGTTTTTTGCCTTGTTTTTGATAATTTCAATGGGCTTTTCAATCTGAATCGTCGACCAAAATAAAACAAAGGTGATGAGATCAATGATTTGAAATAGTATAAAATTCGTTAAAAGCAGAGAGAAAAATAACTTAGAACTATAAGTGAAGAAACCATTTCCCAAAAAAGAACTGTAAGAAATCATCAATAAAGCCATCATAATCAGTTCAAAAATAAGAGAAATCACATACTCTCTTCTAAGATCGTATACAGGCAAGCCCAAAGAACGTCGTATCACTCCTTCTTTGATCTGCCTCGTCCTAACAACAAATAAAACAACTAATAAAGTTAAGTAAATGGAACCCATTAACAGTATTCTTAAAGTTCCAGTGAATTGTAATATTCCTCCTATATACCAAGGATAAGCCATATAGACTGTTTGCAGCCCCGTCATCGTAAGTGGTTTCAAACTATCTACATCCATTTTCCCAAGGGTATAATACATCCCTATTATTGGTGCTGACTTTAATTGTTCATTATTTACATCATCAAAATTTACATACTTCAACTGACCCGAACTCTGAACGATTGGCTTGTAAATGGTAACCTTTTCCGTTTTTGATAAGTCACGAACCATTTCATATATTTCGTTATTAGAAAGATTACTTTTCCCTTGAATAGAGAAAGCACCATCAATTGGTAAAGGTATGGGGATTTCGGTATCACTAATAGTGACCAGACCAATTGTAGCAATCAAACAAAAGAAGAATCCAATGATACATAATTTTAATTTCATAAGCAATTACCATATTACAAAAGACCCTATTTTATAATTGGGTCTCCTGTTTTCATAAATTATTTTTAAAATCTATAATAATCCCAATATGCATTTAAGCGAACATCGTTCCAAGATTTTGTTGCACTTGAATATGCCCATCCATAATCTTTTTTATCCTGAGCTTTAACTGTTCCCCAAAAATTCGTTACTGAAGATTTTGAACCAATATTATCTGGAGACTTAACAAAGTAATTCGAATAACCATAGTTATCATTTACACCATATTCCCATACATCAATAATCGGATATGGAGCAGGGTGTGCTGTAGTTGCACTAACAACACTAGCTGCAGTAGCAAAGCTAAAACTGAAAACACTTGCAGCTAGAAAAACAGATGCTTTCTTATTAATTCTTTTTTTCATTTTACTTCTCCTTGAATTTAAATATTTGATGAAGATTAAATAATAGTCTCTTTTTAGTCCCTCCATATTACTTTAATATGAATTGATTATATTTAGGTTTTTAATCACCGTTATAGTATCTAGAGTCGTTAAAATATCTCATAACTACCCCTCCTTTTAAAATTGAACACATCTAAATGCATCCGTTTACATTTTTAATATAACACTTATTTTTTACTTTGTCAAGTATTTACTAGTATATTTTTTATTAATAAAATAGGATTATCTATACAGACAATTTTCGAATCAACAAAAAAATTATCCAACTTAACCAATAAGCAAAATCGGCCGTTACAGTTTTTGTTACCTTGTTTTAAAAAATTGGTTGACAATGATTCCTCTATGAGTATAATAGTTACTATACATCAGAAAAGAGGTTAACTATTTTGAAAAAAGCTCACATTTATGCTATCCCTGCTATTGGGGCTGCTCTCATTGCTGTTTTGGCACAAATCAGTCTTCCAGTTGGACCTGTTCCCTTCACTCTGCAAAACTTTGCAATCGGCTTGATTGCTACTGTCTTTAGACCGAGAGAGGCTGTACTTTCTGCTGGACTCTATCTTCTTCTAGGTGCTATCGGTCTTCCTGTGTTTGCAGGAGGTGGAGCTGGTTTTCAGGCTTTAGTTGGCCCTACTGCAGGCTATCTTTGGTTTTATCTCGTTTACTCTGGACTTACTTCCTCTCTAACCAACAGCAAGAGCGGAATTGTCAATATTTTTCTTGCAAATCTCTTGGGTGATGCCCTTGTCTTTGTCGGAGGGATTCTCAGCTTGCATTTTCTAGCTGGAATGGCATTTGAAAAAGCTCTTGTTGTGGGGGTCATTCCCTTTATCATTCCAGACCTTGGTAAACTTCTAGCTATTAGTTTGATTAGTCGTCCTCTACTTCAACGCCTTAAAAATCAGGCTTACTTCGCTAACTAAAAAAGGATATCGAGTTGCCATGACTCAATATCCTTTTCTTTCATTTTGAAAACTTATATTCTTCAAAAATTTCTTCAAACACGTCAGCTTCACCTTGGATTATATATGTGACTGACTTCGTCAGTCTTATCTACAACCTCAAAGCAGTGCTTTGAGCAACCTGCGGCTAGCTTCCTAGTTTGCTCTTTGATTTTCATCGAGTATTAGTTACCTTTAAAAGCATCCACCATCGTTTGAAATTCTTCATTGGAGAGAGTAATCCCTTTGCCCATTTTAGTATGATCTGGACTCCAAGCACGAATATCAAACTTCGCAGGGGCTCCATTAAAGCTCACACGGTTGATTTCCTTAGTCCAACCTTTTTCGTTTTCAGAAAGAGTCAACAAGTGCTCTTCGATTTCAAATGTAAATTCTGCCATTTTCTTCTCCTTTTTTAGCTTTCATCTGATTATTCGTAAAATCTTGTAGATTTTAGGAAAATTTTATATAATATTGATATAAAAGAAGGGAGGCCAATATGAGACATAAATTCCAGCAAGTTCTAGGTAAAATACATGACTTTTTAAATGGACATGACCAACCTGACCAGACTGAAAGCAACTCCCTTACAGCCACTATTGAAGAGGCTATCCAGAAACAAACTGCTGTTCACCTTATCTTGTCTGAGACAAGCTTTACAGGTGACATCATCAAATACAATCAGCAAGGACAGCAAATTATAGTTAAAAATTTTGCTAAAAATGTAAGCCGTATTATCCGCATAAGCGATATTCAACGCCTGCGATTTGTCCCTTCAACCGTCCAAACAGCCCAAAAAAATAGATTTAAGAAAGAGTGAGATGTAGTTGCTTCATCCCACTCTTTTTTCTTAGCGAACTTGTTCAAAATGTAAATGAACCGCGATATGATCTCCATAACCACTTCTTTCCAAGTCACGTTGTAGACGATAGGAAATGTAGTGTTCTGCAATGGTAATGTAACCTGCACCCAGTAGACGATGTTCAACCATAGACTGAATCATGCTAATGGTAGCACGTTCCACCTTGGCCTCTTCCAAATCCAAAACCACTTTCTTAGTGACTTGAGCAAGATTTTGACGCAAGTCATCTGTCAATACATAGACAGTCTGGGCTGCCTTTAAGATGGCTTGGTAAATCTTGTCTGGATTAAATTCAGCAATTTCACCATTACGTTTGATTACTTGCATAGGTTTCTCCTTTATTCTGTGTTTTCTTTGATTTCTGCCAGCATTTTTTCTTCTTCTGCTGTCAGTTGATAATGTTCAAGCAAATCTGGTCTGCGTTCATAGGTTTTCTTTAAACTCTCATACAGGCGCCACTGACGAATCTTTTCATGGTGACCACTCATCAATACATCTGGCACAACCATTCCTCGATAATCATAGGGACGTGTGTATTGAGGGTATTCGAGAAGGCCAGAAGAAAAACTATCATCTTGGTGGCTAGACTCCTTGCCAATCACTTCTGGAATCAGGCGTACCGTAGCATCAATCATAGTCATGGCCGCCAATTCTCCTCCAGTCAAGACATAGTCTCCCAGGGAGATCTCATCTGTCACCAAAATCTTAATGCGCTCATCATAACCCTCGTAGTGCCCACAGATAAAGATTAACTCTTCCTCTTGAGCCAAATCCTCTGCATAGGCTTGATCAAACTGCTTTCCAGCTGGATCAAGGAGAATCACGCGCGGATTCTTTTTTTCAATAGTATCAAAAGCATCAAAAATAGGTTGGGCTCGGAGCAGCATCCCCTGACCGCCTCCATATGGTTCATCATCGACGTGACGGGCCTTTTCAGCCTTTTCTCGAAAATTATGATACTGGATATCCAAGAGCCCTTTTTCTCGAGCCTTTCCAACGATTGAGTGCTCCAGTGGAGAAAACATCTCTGGAAAGAGGGTTAAAATATCAATCTTCATCGTCTAACCCTTCTAAGATTTCCACGTTGACCCGTTTATTTGGAATATCAACATTGAGAACCACTGGTGGGATATAAGGCAAGAGCAAGTCACGCTTGCCTTTTCGCTTGACCACCCAGACATCGTTAGCACCTGGTTGCAGGATTTCCTTGATGGTTCCAATCAAATTATCACCCTCATAGACTTCCAAACCGATAATCTCGTGATAATAAAATTCACCATCGTCTAAATCGTTTAAATCTTCCTCAGCGACCTTGAGACTGTATCCCTTGTACTTTTCGATAGCGTTGATATGGTACATATCTTTGAATTTAATAATGTCAAAGTTCTTCTGTTTACGGTGGCTAGCAATGGTCACTGTTTGAACAAACTGATCTTTTTCATCAAACAAAGCTAGCTCAGCCCCTTTTTTAAACCGTTCTTCTGCAAAATCCGTCACAGACAAGACTCGCATCTCACCCTGCAACCCTTGCGTATTGACGATTTTCCCAACATTAAAGTAGTTCATCTTGTCTCCTGTAGTCTCCTTCTTTCCATCTTATTCTGACAATTCTCGAATAATAGTCGCAATTTTTTCGGATTCAGACCACTGTAAATAATGGTGATTCCCTCCTAAAATGAGTCTAGCATTGGAAGTCCAATATTCTGATTCTCTGTACTCTTTTTCTCTGTAAGGCTGACAAAAAACAAATACAGGGATACAATCTGGTATTGATACATCCTCAAAATCTTCCTCAGTAATCTCTCCAGATATCTGAAATCCTGGATCTTGATTTTCCAACTCTGAACCTTTTTCTTGCATTATTTCCCAGATTTCTTTATTCGTTTCAGGACTAAATGTTGCTTGAGTTAAGTTCTTAAAATAAAGTTCAGGACCACACTCATCAATCAGCCTCATCTGCTCTTCCATTTCTGGATAAGGATTTTCTGAAAAATCAGCAAACATGACGTTTTTAGTTGTCGGTTCAATTGCTACTAAAGCCTGACACTTAATTGGTTTGTTGAGCAATTTGCAAGCTAAAATTCCACTCAAACTATGTACACAAAGTATATATTCAGAAATCACCAATTCTTCAAGTACTTCATAAACTGCATCTGCAAGATTATCCAGATTTTTTCCAGCTTGGTCATGAATCGGACTTCTACCTGTGTTCGGAAAATCAATTGTCAAATAACCAATTGTGGACGGAAGTTTTTCGAGTATAAGTGAAAAATTTTCATAACTTGGTAGCAAACCTGCTCCGTTTAGACAAATTAGCACTTTCTTTTGCTTTTGATAAGTAACAGAGAGACTACCAATTTCTGTAGATACTTCAAACCTCTTCATAAAGAAATCCACTCATTCTATATAATGAATTATTAAAAGTCCTTATCCTTTATTTTATCATGTTTCAAGGATTTTCTCAAGTTGGAGGAAGAGGACATCAATTCTCCTTCACCTTCAAAAATCCTTCCAAATCACGTTCATGTTAGTACTTAATGGCTGCAGTCTTATCTTTCTCAAAGATAGTCTTGGTAAGGTCAATATGGTTGATGGCGACGATTGCGACGGTGTAGTGAATGATATCAGTCAGTTCTCTGGCAAGTTCCTCGTTCGAATCCTATCCCTTCTTTTCGACCAGAGCGCCTATTCAAAACCTCGGCTACTTCTCCGACTTCCTCCACTAGCTTGATAAAAAGACCTTCCTCAGTTCGAGACTACTGGTAATGTTCGAGTAATACTCTTCGAAAATCTCTTCAAACTACGTCAGCTTCACCTTGCCGTACTCCAGTACAGCCTGCGGCTAGCTTCCTAGTTTGCTCTTTGATTTTCATTGAGTATAACTAGTCTTGTAATTGTCTAAACGTTAAATATTTCATCTTCTATTCCTCGCAAAAAAGCGAGACATTTGTCCCGCTCTTCTTATTTTTCGTCAATAACGATTCTTACTTTTTTGTCTTCAGTTGGGACAGAGTAGACAATCGTTCTTATCGCAGAAATAGTGCGACCCTTACGACCGATTACACGACCCACATCGCTTTGATCAAGATTCAAATGATATTCCAAAAACTCTGGTGTATCTTCAATCTTGATAGTTAAGGCATCTGGTTGTGAAATCAAGGGTTTCACAATCGCAATAATGAGATTTTCAATCGTATCCATCTGTCAACCTACTTTAAACTTATTTTGAGAATTTAGAATCGTGGAATTTCTTCAATACACCTTCTTTTGAAAGGATGTTGCGAACTGTATCTGAAGGTTGAGCTCCATCAGCCAACCATGCAAGAACGCGGTCTTCTTTCAAAGTTACTTGGTTTTCAGCAACAAGTGGGTTGTAAGTTCCAACTGTTTCGATGAAACGTCCGTCACGTGGTGAACGTGAATCTGCTACGTTGATACGGTAGAAAGGTTTTTTCTTAGAACCCATACGAGTCAAACGGATTTTAACTGCCATTTTTAAAGTCTCATTTCTTTAATTTTTTATTTCGGTGAAATAGCTGAGCTATTTAGCACATGTTCTATTATAGCAGATTTCTGGCATGTGTCAAGAAAAAAACTTGACAGACTATAAATTTCTTCAAGTATTTAGAAATTTGTTAGAATAGGAAATAAATGTTTGAAAGATGCTATCCGTGAATACTATTTTAGAAAAATTTTATAAAGAACACCAAGTCAAACCCTTCATATCGCCTGAACGAGATTTGGATACTTGGCTCCTAAGTCCCAAGCCCGTTCCCAAGCGAAATATGAACTTATTAGCAGATGATTCACTAGCAGGAGATATCATTTTACTATGGAGAATCCAGTTTGGTACTTTTACCACTGAAACATGATTTTAAAAACTCCCATTCGAATATGATTCAAAATTCGCTTAGAATCAATGTTTTCCCACTTTTTCAAAAAATAAATTTTCATCTAATTTAAATAACTTTCAATTAAGTGTGAATTTTGCTTAAAATCATAAAAAAACACCCCATGGTGTGAACCATAATACTCTTTGAAAATCTCTTCAAACCACGTCAACGTCGTCTTGCCGTAGGTATGGTTACTTACTTCGTCAGTCTTATCTACAACCTCAAAGCAGTTCTTTGAACAACCTGCGGCTAGCTTCCTAGTTTGCTCTTTGATTTTCATTTAGTAT
>NZ_VMLT01000057.1:0-14226 GCF_013276815.1 Streptococcus sp. 1055
CGCTCAACTTTGCTCTTGGCAGGAACTTTAACAACTGTATCCGTGGCTTCTTTTCTATCAACAGTAACCTTTTCGCTAACCTTACCAGTCTCTGAATCAACATCGTAGGTCCTTGTCGTGATTACATAGCCATCTTCTCCGTCAACCATCTCAATAGAAGCTCCTCGGTCTCTACTTTCATCTTTTTCATAACGGATATTTGTACTTTTTTCGGCGATGCGTTTTTCTACCTTATCTTTAGCTGGAACTTTGATAACTGTGTCTGTCGGTTCTTTTCTGTCTACAGTAACCTTTTCGCTAACCTTACCAGTCTCTGGATTAACATCGTAGGTCCTTGTCGTGGTTACATAGCCATCCTCTCCGTCAGTTGTAATAGGATTTTCACTACGGTCTTTTGTTTCATCTTTTTCAAAACGGATGACACTTGTAGGCAGAACTTCACGCTCAACCTTGCTTTTAGCTGGAACTTTGATAACTGTATCCGTGGCTTCTTTTTTCTCTACGGTAACCTTTTCGGTAACATGACCATTCTCTGGATTAACATCGTAGGTCCTTGTCGTGGTTACAGTTCCGTCCTCTCCGTCAATTGTAATAGGATTTTCACTACGGTCTTTAGTTTCATCTTTTTCAAAACGGATAACACTTGTAGGCAGAACTTCACGCTCAACCTTGCTTTTAGCTGGAACTTTGATAACTGTATCCGTGGCTTCTTTTTTCTCTACGGTAACCTTTTCGGTAACATGACCATTCTCTGGATTAACATCGTAGGTCGTTGTCGTGGTTATAGTTCCGTCCTCTCCGTCAATTGTAACAGGATTTTCACTACGGTCTTTAGTTTCATCTTTTTCAAAACGGATAACACTTGTAGGCAGAACTTCACGCTCAACCTTGCTTTTGGCTGGAACTTTGATAACTGTATCCGTGGCTTCTTTTTTCTCTACGGTAACCTTTTCGGTAACATGACCATTCTCTGGATTAACATCGTAGGTCGTTGTCGTGGTTACATAGCCATCCTCTCCGTCAATTGTAACAGGATTTTCACTACGGTCTTTAGTTTCATCTTTTTCAAAACGAATTCACGTACTTGAAATTTTCTTGGTTACTACCTTAGGTTTAGTCGCTACTTTTACAATAATATCCCCATTATCAGCGTCATCATACTCTATTCCCTCTTCTTTATCTCTAGTATCATCTCTGACATATTGAATCCCATCAGCAGCATGAACAAAACTTGTATTCAGGATTCCTCCTAAAAATAAAGTTAGCCCGACTATCACAGAACCAAAAATCTTTCCGAGTTTACGTAATGCATAGCGCTTATTGGTATTAGATTTTGCCATTACATCCTCCTTCTAAAAGTTACTACTTAGTATAGCATATTTTCTGGCAAATGTTAAACAATATGTTTCATACATCAAATAAACTTAAAATGATATATTAATTATTGAACTAACACTTTAACTATATCGTAATCAATCTCATATATAAAGGATTGCAGACATCTTATCTAAATACATGCTAATATATTTAGATACAAACATTCCAACTTGATAACTTTCACTCATCTTTCATCATTCCTTATACAACTATGCAGTATAAATAGAATAGTTTGCGCATCAGAATGAGACTATTTTAATGTTAGATATTTTGATAGAAAAACATAAATAAAATTGGTGGAATTTAATTCCCTAACTCGATAGAGGATTCTATTTTAAATTTAACAACAGCTAGGATTACACTATAAAAAGCACATTACCACCTGTTCGGCTGGAGAATCTAGTCGATTAGCTCCCTCTTAGTTACAAGCTTAAAGCGATTTTTTAACTAATACTAAACCAGATTAAAGAAGGAACTAGAACATCTGTCTTGTACTAATCAATATGCTATTTTAAAGTTGCAAATAAACTTAGAATGCCATTTATTATATTTACAATAAATAGTTGACTTCGATAGAAACAGAAAATAGAATTCAACATTCTTCCCTACTTATCTGATAATAAATAAGATCCGCAAGATAGCCTTTTCTCTCTACACCATTAACAATCGTTTGTAGATAGGACATTCCAGCCTTCTCCATGACACGACCTGAAGCTGGGTTGAGACTGGCATATCGAGCTTTGACTTTTTGAAATCCTACTTGAGTAAAACAAAAGTCCAAGACAGCTTTTAAGGCCTCTGTCATAAGACCACGACCCCAATAGTTTTTTCCTAAAATATAGCCAATTTCACAAGAAGAATTGTTCTCATCTATTGCAACGATGCTGATATCTCCTATCACTTGCTCTGGGTTTTCTTTGAGACAAATAGCCCATTTGTAATAGTTGGGATTAGTATAGGAAGCAACCCAGTTACGAATCGAATTTCGAGTCACCACGACATCAGGATGGGGATCCCAGGTAACATAGGTCAGATTCTCAGCGGATGAAGCCCAATTTTGAAACATAGCTTCTGAATCACTCTCCACAAATCTTCTTAAAATCAAACGTTCTGTCTGTAATATTTGCGTACCGATAGCTTTCTCACTTCCTTATTTCTATGCTCGTAGTAAAAAGGCTCAACTCAGTAACAGCTAGAAAACGAGTTTGTCTTCTAATTTCTTGACGCAGTCGCTGCCTGGTTTGAAATGCGCTCTAGCAAGCTTTTTCAAACCTAGTCATCGTTGCAGGGGTAAGACGATGAAATCGAACTCTTCGAGTTACCGAATCTGCCTCATTTTCTTATTTCTAAACTCGGGGTTCAAGATCCCCCAGACCTTCTCTCACTTTCTTATTTCAAGGTGAGAGGCTGAAAACCTCCACTGGAGGTTTTTCTTGCTTTTTAATTTCAGGGCAAGAAGCTAAAAAGGTTCCCCGAACCTTTTTACTCCCAAAAGTCATCAAATACGGTGATGGGTAGGTGGCGTTTATGTTGGCCTTTGTGCCACCAGTTTTCGATTCTTGCTTGGGCTTCTGGGCTGATTGTTTTGCCTTCTAGGTAGTCGTCAATCTCTTCATAAGTGACTCCGAGGGCTACTTCGTCAGCTAGACCTGGTTTATCTTCTTCTAGGTCTGCTGTTGGGATTTTTTCATAAAGGGCTGGGTCTGCACCAAGTTCCTTCAAGAGTTGTTTTCCTTGACGTTTATTGAGGCGATAAAGAGGGAGAATATCTGCACCACCGTCACCAAACTTGGTAAAGAAACCTGTGATATTTTCCGCGGCGTGGTCTGTCCCAATGACCGCTCCACTATGGGCACCCGCAAGGGCATATTGGGCAATCATACGACTACGAGCCTTGATATTGCCCTTGTTAAAATCTGAAACAGGACTACCTGTCGCTTCAACAGCAGCTGTCATAGCGTCAGCTGATTCCTTAATATTGACGACTAAACTGACATCTGGCTGGATGAAGTCTAGGGCTTTTTGAGCGTCTGCTTCATCGGCTTGTACTCCATAAGGCAGGCGGACAGCGATAAATTTGTAGCTGTCGTCTCCCGTTTCTGCTCGCAGTTCTTCCATAGCTAGTTGAGCCAAACGACCTGCTAAGGTTGAGTCTTGTCCTCCAGAAATCCCTAGCACAAAGGTTTTAAGGAAGGGATGTTTTTTCAGGTATCTCTTTAAGAAATCAATGGAACGACGGATTTCTTCTTGGACATCAATCACTGGTTTCACGCCCAGTTCTTGGATAATCGTTTCTTGCAAACTCATTCTTCTTCTCCTTCACCAAGGGCTTCCTTACGCATTTTGTCTATCAAGTCCATCTTGTCTTGCCATACATCACGCGCCAAATCCACTGGATAATGCTGCGGATTGAGCACACGCTTGTACTCATCCCAAAGCTTGTCAAATTCCTTACGAGCATAAGCCTGAATCTCAGTTAAGCTAGGCAGGTTGTAAATCAATTTCCCGTCTTTGAAGATATCCACCAAGAGAGGAACAGCGTCAAAATTACGAACGGTCTTCTTGATGTAGGTATAAGTCGGATGGAACATCTTGATTTCTGTCATACTGGCAACATCTACGCCGTCATAAGTGATGTAATCACCCTCTGACTTGCCTTTTTCACGACTGGTAATGCGCCACACCTGCTTCTTACCTGGCGTAGACACTTTTTCCGCATTATTAGACAGTTTGATAGTATTACGCATCTTACCATTTTCATCTTCAATCGCAACAATCTTATAAACCGCCCCAAGAGCTGGTTGGTCATAGGCTGTAATCAGCTTAGTTCCCACACCCCAGACATCAATCTTGGCCTTTTGCATCTTGAGGTTGAGGATGGTATTTTCATCTAGGTCATTTGAAGCATAAATCTTAGCTTCTGTAAAGCCAGCCTCGTCCAATTGCTGACGGACTTTCTTAGAAATGTAGGCAATATCCCCAGAGTCAATCCGCACACCCATAAAGTTAATCTGGTCACCCAGCTCACGCGCCACCTGAATGGCAGCTGGTACACCGATGCGAAGGGTGTCATAGGTATCCACAAGAAAGACACAATTTTTGTGGGTCGCAGCGTAAGCCTTGAAAGCTTCATAGTCATTGCCATAAACCTGTACCAAGGCATGGGCATGGGTTCCCAAAACAGGAATGTCAAAGAGCTTACCCGCACGCACGTTGCTGGTTCCATTGGCGCCACCAATCACCGCTGCGCGTGTTCCCCAGATGGCCGCATCCATTTCTTGAGCCCGACGTGTCCCAAACTCCATCAAGGGTTCATCTTCAATAACCGAGCGAATACGAGCTGCCTTAGTCGCCACCAAGGTCTGGTAGTTGACGATGTTCAAAAGGGCTGTTTCGACCAACTGACATTGGGCTAGAGGGCCTTCCACCTGCACAATCGGTTCATTAGCAAAAACCAAGTCCCCTTCTTGGGCAGAACGAACGGCCAACTCCAACTTGAAATTGCGGAGATAGTCCAAGAATGCCCCATGATAGCCTAGCGACTCCAAATAGGCAATATCACTATCTGAAAAACACAAGTCTTCAAGATAATTCACAATTCTTTCCAAACCTGCAAAAACCGCATAGCCATTTTTAAAAGGCTGCTGACGGAAATAAACCTCAAAGACCGCCTTTTTATTGTGAATTCCTTGGTCAAAGTAAACCTGCATCATGTTAATCTGGTACAAGTCCGTGTGCAATGTCAAACTATCATCTGGATACATACTTTTCCTACTTCCTTAGCTAGAAACCCATGAAAATTTTCAAGAACTTTCATGTATTCCAATAAATTAGTACTATTATATCACATTTTAGCTGGATTGAGAAAAGAGTAACAAGCTATTCACTACTCTCCAGTTCATCCATGTCTTGCTCAAATTTTTTCTGAGCCCATTCTCCATAGCTCTTCAGACCGAGATTGCCTATAAAAACCCAAGGAAGGTAAATGACATAAGTAATGACCCAAGCAGATAGGTATTTAACGTTCAAAGGATTGTGCTGATAAATTTCTATGTTGAATTGATAATTCTGCAACATCAAAAGAACCGTAATCGCCAAGGTTAGAAAAAAACAACCCAAAATCGTAAAATGAAAACGACTATAGTAGGTCACTCCCAGATAACGGGCACGATTGAAAAAGAAGAAAATTCCTACTATCAGAGTATAGACTAGAAAATTCGGATTAAAAAGAGATGGAGCCAACACTGCCACCAAATAGCTTAGAAGTACAAGCCCAATAAAGAGTGAAAAAGACTCTGCCCCAGCTTTATTGATTAGTTGTTCTTCTCTTTCATCAAGTAATTGATAATGAATAAATTTATTTACCATCTTCTTCCTCCCAAAATAATTGGTCTAGGGTTTTCCCTAAACATCTGCAAATGGACTGGCAGAGCGAGAGACTGGGATTGTATTTTCCCGCCTCTATCAAACCAATAGTCTGGCGCGTCACCCCGACAGCATCTGCTAGTTGACCTTGAGTTAAATCAAGCTCTACACGAGCTAATTTTAATTTTAAATTTTTAGCCACCTGCGTCCTCCTTATAGTTTTAATACTCATCTACTCTTAAAAAATCCAAAACCAACAAAAGCTGTCAGCTATTTATTATAACCTCATTAATTAGCACTCCAATATTATCGTCAGCCTAAAATCAGTATGTTGGATTGTTTAAAATAAACTTCCTAGTTTGATATTTGATGTTTTGTTTAGTATTAGCTTTAGTAGGGTCTTTTAAACGAGTTTTGATTGCTTGTATTTTTTATTTAGTTGATTTCATATCACTATTATATAATGCTTTTGGAAATGAGCCTAGTATAAGTCAAAAACGTGTTGAATAGTGAAAGCAGGAGCATACCAAGATGACTGATTTTTTACTGTATTTTAGGTATGCAAAATAATACTAAATGAAACTAAAATGAATACTTCTTGCTTTTCTTGAGAGTGAAAAAGTACAATAAAATGATTGTAGTGATTACCACAAGATACTGACTAATAGACATCGTATTTGAAGCCACAAATACAGGTAAAGAATAAAAAGGAAGAAGTTCAATTGCTTTGATAAACAAATCATTACTAGTATTCATCATCATCGTATTTAATATATTAGGGATAAAGAGTAGTAAAGCTACTAAAATACCAAGCCACTTTTCAATTTGTATAAATAGAAAATGTAAGATAATAGAAAATAAAATAGGACTAACAAAATTGTATTGACTACAATGGCTACTATAAAATCTAATCCTAAATCACCTGGAACACCCAATTTACTTACGATGACTAGTAACACAATACCATTCAAAGCATAGATAATGGAAACTGAGATGGCATATAGAAAATTGGACAAGACGTAAAACATCCGATTTTTCTGTTGATTATAAAATAAACTGATCGTATTGTAGGAAAAATCCCTGCTAATAATTCGATTAGCATGTATAACAGCCATTAACATACCGAGCATAGCATAAAAGTTTGAAATATGCTTGATACCAAGCGATGTCTCTTGAGTCTTTAGAATAAAGAATGTAACCAATATCGGCGGTATAAACGAGATAATCAAACCGAGATATATTACGCCTGATGAATATAAATCCCTCATATTTTCCTTAAGAAAATTCAATTTATTTAATTTCATGATGGTAACCTTCCTTTATTTTGAACGATTTAGATAAATATCTTTAAGCGTCTCTTTTTTAGTTTCAAAATCAACTACTTTAATAGAGTTTTCGTTAAAAAATTTAAAAAGCTCACTACTTTGAATATTACCAGACATAGTAATTCTCAGTCCCTCTTCCTGAACAATATCCCCAAATTCTTGTTTGGTAATGAAAATGTCTCTATCTGTAGCTGATGAAAAAGCTATCTCAAACAAGAAATTATGACTATCTTTTCCTACTTTTTGAAATGTCAAAAGCCCGTTCTCCAAGAAAAGAACCCTCTCACAAATTTCTTCAATATCTTCTAATTTATGACTCGATATTAAAATTCCCACATTTTCATGTAAAGCTAAATTTTTTAGAACCGCTAAAACTATTTGTGATGATTCAATATCTAAACCATTAGTCGGTTCATCTAAAATCAATATATCAGGTTCCGTAACGAGGGTTAGAAGCAAAGCTAATTTTTGTTTTGTACTCAAAGAATAGGTCTTTACTTTTTTATTAATAGACTGAGTCAAATCTAACTCTTAGATCAAACTTCTAAATCTTTCTTGATTGTAGTCAACACCATATAAATTTGACAAATATTTTAAATTCTCTAAACCTGTTTTAGATAAAAATAATTTTGGTTCTTCGATTAAATACCCAATATTATCACTGCTTATAATATTACCTGAAGTCGGTTGATTATTCTGAGCAAGAATTTTCATCAACGTACTCTTACCAACTCCATTTCTCCCTACTAGACCAACAATTTCACCCTTGTTAAGTGCAAAATTTATATCTTTGAGAATGATTGAATGACCATAATGCTTACTTACATTTATAACTTCCATTTTTCAATTCCTCCATTAATATTCTCGGTTTTCTCTTTGATTCCCATTAATTTTAAAAAGTTGCGCCTCTTTTTAACAACATTATATCATATATCTAACTTAATGCAATATATAAATGTCATTTTGTAAGATTTTACTAGCAAAAAAACTCTCTACCATAAAAAATAGAGAGTGTTAAGTTTAAATATAGGATTTCAAAATATCGATGACATCACTTCTTTGTTTAATTTAATATGCTTTGATACCTAAGCTTCGACTTTATCACTTAAAAAATAAAAAAGGACAGCTAATTTCTTGCGCATCAAGGGATTTCGCCATTCTTTAATCTCGTTTAAGTGTTGTATATGGAGCTTTGCATAATTTTTTAAAACTAAACAACTACATTAAGCACGAACTGTGACGCTGGTTCCATCTTCCTTATAAAGATTGATAAGCCCCTCTTTAAGAGCTCGAACCATGTCTCCTGATTGAACGGGTTGTGGGACTTTAATAGTCAAGAGTTCCATTGGATTTGGAGCACGGTCGATTTTATTGCCTTTGGCATCGTGAAGATCCTCAATATAGGTTTCAAAATGACGGAAACCTGGGCCATAAAACTCAACTTGGTCGCCTTCGTTAATAACGTTCCGTTGACGAATAGTTGCTGTTTGTGTCACATCATCATAAGAAACCACTTCAGCGACAAATTTATACTCAGGAATTTTACGACGAGCACCAAATAACTGCTCATTTTCAGATGGTGTACCATAATAAAAACCTGTTGCTAATTCACGTTGGGCAACCTTCCACATCTCATCGACCAAGTCTTGTTTGATAGCTTCAAACTTTTCAGGACTTTCAAGATATGCATCCACAGCCGCCTTGTAGCAGTTGGTTACTGTTGATACGTAGTGAATAGACTTCATACGTCCTTCGATTTTTAGACTGTCCACACCATTTTCAATCATATCTGGGATATGGTCAATCATGGACATATCAACGGCTGACATTGAAAATTCTTCTGGAATCTCACCCTTCAAACTATTACGTTCTTTCCCAAATGGCATATCGTAAAGGTCGTATTTCCAACGGCAGGACTGAGAACATCCACCACGGTTGGCATCACGCATACTCATGTGGTTTGAAAGAGTACAACGACCAGAGTATGAAATACACATAGCTCCATGGACAAATGCTTCAATCTCAACATCTGTACGTTTGCGAATTTCAGCTAATTCTTCCATCGAAACCTCACGCGCCAAAACGACACGAGTCAAGCCCAGTTCTTTCCAAAATTCAAGTGTTTCATAGTTAGTGGCACTTGCTTGGGTAGAGAGGTGAATTTCAAGACCTGGTGCTTCTGTCGCTGCAATCATAATCAAGGCTGGGTCAGACACGATAACTGCTGCAATCCCGATATCACGCAGTTTACGGAACCACTCACCAGCACCAGCTTCATTTCCTTCGTGCATAACCATATTAGCCGCTACATAGACCTTGGCACCATACTTGGCCGCAAACTGGACACCTTCTTCCATTTGTTCAAAGGTAAAGTTACCTGCACGGCTACGAAGACCATAGGCCTGACCACCGATAAAGACAGCATCTGCCCCATACTGAACAGCTACCTTTAGCTTCTCCAAAGTCCCTGCAGGTGATAAAACCTCAGGACGTTTTAATGTTTTTGTCATGTTTTCTCCTATTTGCAATATAAAAGTTTGACGTATTTCCTTCTCATTTTTATAGTAAATAAGGGATAAAATCAAGCCTAGACAGATTGTTTTGACAATTCTAATCTTTTAATACTCTTCGAAAATCTCTTCAAACCACGTCAGCTTCCATCTGCAACCTCAAAACACTGTTTTGAGCAACCTGCGGCTATCTTCCTAATTTGCTCTTTGATTTTCATTGAGTATAAATACAAACTATTATCCACTCGAACAATTAAGAGATTTAAAATTAAAAGTGTTGATTGATATTTTTGAAACCGAATTTGATTATAAATTCGAAATCAAAAAAATGGAAGAATCTTTAGCGATTGTTCATAATTTGTCCCCATTTGATGAGTTTGAAAAATTATCAATAAATAATACGGACGAATATATGAAAAAAAACATTTTTTTATCAAAAATATGATATAATGGTTTTATATTACGAATAAGGAAGTAGGGAAGAAAATATGCAGGGTGGCACACGCAAGGGAGCGGGAAGAAAACCAGTTTCTGATAAAAAACAGATGAAAAATATTTATCTAACTCAGAGTGAGATTGATGTAATTGATTCACTTGAGCTTGATAACTGTAAGAATTTTAGTCAAAAATGCTCCGAGCTAATTAAAATA
This sequence comes from Streptococcus sp. 1055, assembly GCF_013276815.1. Lineage (NCBI taxonomy): Bacteria > Bacillati > Bacillota > Bacilli > Lactobacillales > Streptococcaceae > Streptococcus > Streptococcus sp. 1055. The sequence continues at coordinate 10,228 of NZ_VMLT01000057.1, forward strand.
GGAATAGACACACAAATGAACACTAAAAAGAAAACTACTTCAAATGATTCAATAAAGTTTATCGACTTATTCGCAGGTATTGGTGGAATCCGTAAAGGATTTGAGGATAAGAACACAGAATGTGTTTTTAGTTCCGAATGGGATAGGTATGCTTCTAAAACTTATGAAGAGAATTATGGCGAAAAACCATATGGGGATATTACTCAAATCAATGAGAAAGATATTCCAGACCATGACATTCTTTTAGCAGGTTTTCCATGTCAGCCATTTAGCCATATTGGTAAGCGTGAAGGTTTTACTCATGAAACCCAAGGAACTTTGTTCTTTGATGTACTTCGTATCTTAAAAGAGAAAAAACCAAAAGCTTTCTTACTTGAGAATGTAAAAGGGCTTGTAACTCACGACAAAGGGAATACTTTAAAAGTCATTATGAGAGCGTTAAAAGAAGAATTAGGCTACTCAATTTTCTATGAAATTCTTGATGCTCAACGTTTTGGTTTACCACAAAGAAGGGAACGTATTATCATTGTAGGTTTCCATCCAGATATAAAAGTAGATAACTTTGAATTTCCTAAAGGAAGCGATAAAAAAGTCCCAGTAGGTTCTATTTTAGAAGATAATCCAACTGGGTACAAAATTTCAAAACATCTGCAAGATACATATCTTTTTAAAAAAGATGATGGCAGACCTCAAATTATTGATAAAACTAGCGAAATTCAGGTAAATACACTTGTTGCAAGCTATCACAAAATTCAGCGTTTGACAGGAACGTTTGTAAAAGGTGGAGAAACTGGGTTGAGACTTTATAGTGAACTAGAATGTAAGCGACTAATGGGATTTCCAGATGATTTCAAAGTACCAGTTTCAAGAACTCAAATGTATAGACAATTTGGTAACTCAGTAGCTGTACCAGTAATTAAAGCTGTCGCTGATAAAATGAAAGTATACCTTTAATCAAAAAATAGCATATCATATTTGAACTGCTACTTTTTATTATTCGTAAAACCTTTGATTTGTACTTTTTGACCTCGTTTTTTACTAGGGTATGTCCATTTAAACGGAGTTCCAAACTGTCCTTTAGATGAATATTTCTTAATATATTCATCAACATACAAATCCCTTAAAATAACCTCAAATTTTTTTAGTATACAGCATTATATCAGCAACTTGAATAGAATTGTTAACTAATGGACTATTGACCCCAAACATAAAGAAGTTAACTAATTCTTTATTGTATTTATGAATTTCATCAACTAATGTGTTATAGGCAACTTCATTATTTTCTTTCAAACCTTTAGCACTACCATATGCTTGAAATTCTTTGAGTGAATTAGCCAATGACGAAGAAGAATCGAGATTAAGGGCAAGAATAATATCATCTACAGCTCCCTCATGGACTGTTACGGTATCCGCAGAAGTATTTTTTACACTAATATTTTTAGTTATTTCTTTTTGTTCAGTAGTAATCGTAAAAGATACATCTGTTTTTGGATAACCACGATTACTTAATTTAGGTATTGAATTAGTTGCCACAATATCTAAAACAGTATCTTGTTCACTAACACCAGAAACTTTTAAGATTTGACTAAACCAATTATAAGTGGAAGATTTAATTGTTTGGCTATGTTTTGCGTGATTATTCCATAGAAGGATATTGTTTTTGTCAGTCAGTAAGTCAACTATACTATCCTCAGCATTGTTTCCCAAAATATTAGCACTAATCCCTTGAGATAGATTTTCGGAAGCATGATTTAGTACAAAGTCTTTTAATTCAGAAAAAGTTAGTACATCATCTAAGAAAGATACATAAGTTTCGCTATGTATCTTATTTGAATAGTCGTTTTTATTTTTTATTTCTTTTTCGGTAATAGAATCTGGTACAACAACAAAGATTCTTGTGACATTCTTATCAACTAACTTGATGTTTTGAGCAAAAAATTCATTCCCATAGATTCTATCAGTTCGAATCGAGCTAGTCGGTTTAACTAACCAAGTTTCATTATCAAAGTCATTGAAAGTAATTGCATAATCCATTTTAAATTGTTTTTCACAATTTTCATATCCAACTGAATAACCTTTTTTTACAGATACATTCAATTTGGGAATCTTTTGGATTTTTTGAAGCAATTCAGACAAAGTTAAATTTGAAGCAGAACCAGATAAAGATTTTTGCTGATTATCAACGTTAAAACTCATAATATTTTTACTCCATATTAGAAAAAAGAAGCTCATTTTAGAGCTTCTTTGGAAACGCTTTGGAGACAATCCAAATATATTTATCTCATTTTAATACTTCATACAGTTGTTAAAATGATGTTAAATCAAGGATTCTTAGCCTAAGTTACTCTTATATTTTATTCCCACTCAACGGTTGCAGGTGGTTTACTTGTAATATCGTAGACGATACGGTTAACATGATCCACTTCGTTTACGATACGTACAGAGATTTTTTGAAGGACATCCCATGGAATTTTGGCAAAGTCAGCAGTCATACCATCGATAGAGGTGATAGCACGGATTGCAATTGTGTAGTCGTACGTACGACCGTCACCCATAACCCCAACTGAACGAACGCCTGTATTGACCGTGAAGTATTGCCAGATATCACGGTCAAGACCTGCTTTAGCAATTTCTTCACGAAGGATAGCATCTGATTCACGAACGGTTTCTAGCTTTTCTTCAGTGATTTCACCCATGACACGGATAGCAAGTCCTGGTCCTGGGAATGGTTGGCGCCATACGATATGGTCTGGCATACCAAGCTCTGTACCAAGGGCACGAACTTCGTCCTTGTAAAGAGTATTGAGTGGTTCGATCAATTCAAACTGCATGTCTTCTGGAAGACCACCCACGTTGTGGTGTGACTTGATAGTTTGAGCTGTATCCGTACCAGACTCGATAACGTCTGTATAAAGAGTTCCTTGAGCAAGGAATTTCACATCTTTGAGCTTGCTTGCTTCATCATCAAATACATAGACAAACTCGTTACCGATGATTTTACGTTTTTGTTCAGGGTCAGAAACTCCTGCAAGTTTATCAAGGAAACGTTTAGCTGCGTCTGCTTTGACGATATTCAAACCAAACTTACCACCAAGCATGTCCATAACTTGGTCCGCTTCTCCTTTACGAAGAAGACCGTGATCCACGAAGATACAGATCAATTGATCGCCAATCGCTTTTTGGAGAAGAACTCCAACAACTGAAGAGTCAACCCCACCTGAAAGGCCAAGCAGGACACGTTTATCACCGACGGTTTCACGGATTTTTTGGATCTGCATATCGATGAAGTTATCCATTGACCAGTCGCCTTTAGCCTTACAGATGTTAAGGGCAAAGTTACGAAGGATATCATTTCCGTATACAGAATGACGAACTTCTGGGTGGAACTGGATACCGTAAATGTGTTTATCTGGGTTTTCGATGGCTGCGTATGGGCAGTCAGCTGATGTACCTGTACGAACAAAGTCAGCAGGAATCTCGGTAACTGCATCACCATGGCTCATCAATACAGTCTGTTCATCAGGTGTTGATTCAAAAAGAGATGATGGTGTGTGTGTTAGGGTTGATTGACCGTATTCACGATTTCCAGCATCACCTGCAGGAACAACTTTTCCTCCAAGTTTATGGGTCAATAACTGCATACCATAACAAATTCCCAAAATTGGAATTCCAAGTTCGAAGATTTCTGGGTCAATATCAAATGAACCATCTTCGTATACAGAGTTTGGACCACCTGATAGGATAATTCCTACAGGATTGATTTCACGAACTTCAGCAGCTGAAATTTTATGGCTTTTTAGTTCCGAAAAAACACCAATCTCACGGATACGGCGTGAAATCAGCTGGTTGTATTGGCTACCATAGTCCAATACGATGATTTTTTCTACATCTTGCAAATCAGTTGAAATGTTGCTCATCTTTTTCCTTTCTCAAAAGAAATATCTTTTCCAATATTCTATCACAAATAAGGGCGAATTACCAACTAATACTCAATGAAAA
>NZ_VMLT01000058.1:0-5886 GCF_013276815.1 Streptococcus sp. 1055
TGACTTCGTCAGTTCTATTTACAACCTCAAAGCGGTGCTTTGAGCAACCTGCGGCTAGTTTCCTAGTTTGCTCTTTGATTTTTATTGAGTATTAATTCCAAAATCCAGTCAAGGTACCAGTGTATGTGATACGTTTATCTTTCGTATCTTCAGGGAAATTGGGGAAGTCAAAAAGTCTTTGGGTTACAATATGGTTTCCGTTCTTCTATCTCTCCTTCTATCACCTAAGTTTAAAATCTAACTTCGTAGTATATTATGGACCAATAATTCAGAATTATCAAGCAATTCTGAATTATTTTTTTCTTATTCTGTTCCAATCTAGTTTTCATATTCTTAAAAAAGTGATAAAATGGTAGGAAGAATTGGAGAGTAGAGATGCCAAAAGAAGTGAATTTAACAGGCGAAGAAGTTGTCGCTTTAACCAAAAAATATTTAACGGAAGAGGATGTCCATTTTGTCCATAAGGCCTTGGTCTATGCGGTGGATTGTCATAGTGGTCAATACCGCAAATCAGGCGAGCCTTATATCATTCACCCTATTCAAGTGGCAGGTATTCTAGCCAAACTCAAGCTGGATGCTGTAACGGTAGCTTGTGGTTTCTTGCATGATGTGGTGGAAGATACAGATGCGACCTTGGACGATTTGGAAAGAGAGTTTGGTCCCGATGTGCGCGTGATTGTTGACGGAGTCACCAAGCTTGGCAAGGTCGAGTACAAGTCTCACGAAGAGCAGTTGGCTGAAAATCATCGCAAGATGCTCATGGCCATGTCTGAGGACATCCGCGTTATCTTGGTCAAACTGTCTGACCGCTTGCACAATATGCGAACCCTGAAACATCTTCGAAAAGACAAGCAGGAGCGCATTTCCAAAGAAACTATGGAAATCTATGCCCCACTTGCTCACCGTTTGGGGATTTCCAGTGTCAAATGGGAATTGGAAGACCTGTCTTTCCGTTATCTCAACTCGACAGAGTTTTACAAGATTACCAATATGATGAAGGAAAAGCGCAGAGAGCGTGAAGCCTTGGTGGATGAGGTAGTCACAAAATTAGAGGAGTATACGATAGATCGTCACTTGAAAGGGAAGATTTATGGTCGTCCCAAGCATATTTACTCAATTTTCCGCAAAATGCAGGACAAGAGAAAACGGTTTGAGGAAATCTATGACCTGATTGCCATTCGTTGTATTTTGGATACCCAAAGTGATGTTTATGCCATGCTTGGTTATGTGCATGAACTTTGGAAACCCATGCCTGGTCGCTTTAAGGACTACATCGCTAACCGCAAGGCAAATGGTTACCAGTCTATCCATACGACTGTCTATGGGCCAAAAGGGCCGATTGAATTCCAAATTCGGACCAAGGCCATGCACGAGGTGGCTGAGTACGGGGTTGCGGCTCACTGGGCTTATAAGAAAGGCGTTAAGGGGCAGGTTAACAGCAAGGAGTCTGCTATTGGGATGAACTGGATCAAGGAGATGATGGAGCTTCAAGATCAGGCTGATGATGCCAAGGAATTTGTGGACTCTGTTAAGGAAAACTATCTGGCTGAGGAGATTTACGTCTTTACACCAGATGGAGCTGTCCGTTCTCTTCCAAAAGATTCAGGACCTATTGACTTTGCTTATGAAATCCATACTAAAGTCGGTGAAAAAGCGACTGGTGCCAAGGTCAACGGCCGTATGGTTCCACTGACAACCAAGCTCAAAACAGGGGATCAGGTTGAAATTGTCACCAACCCCAACTCCTTTGGACCTAGCCGCGACTGGCTCAATATGGTCAAGACCAGCAAGGCGCGCAACAAGATTCGTCAGTTTTTTAAAAACCAAGATAAGGAATTATCTGTTAATAAGGGTCGTGAAATGTTGATGACCCAGTTCCAAGAAAATGGTTATGTGGCCAATAAATTTATGGACAAGCGTCATATGGACCAAGTCCTGCAAAAGACCAGCTACAAGACAGAAGACTCCCTCTTTGCGGCCATTGGTTTTGGGGAAATCGGTGCTATTACTGTCTTTAATCGTCTGACTGAAAAGGAACGTCGTGAAGAAGAACGTGCCAAGGCCAAGGCTGAGGCAGAAGAACTTGTCAAAGGTGGCGAGGTCAAGGTTGAAAATAAAGAAACCCTCAAGGTCAAGCATGAAGGTGGTGTGGTCATTGAAGGTGCTTCTGGTCTCCTAGTGCGGATTGCCAAGTGTTGTAACCCCGTGCCTGGTGATGATATTGTCGGCTACATTACCAAGGGTCGTGGTGTGGCTATTCACCGTGTGGACTGTATGAACCTGCGCGCCCAAGAAAACTACGAGCAACGTCTCCTTGATGTGGAGTGGGAAGGTCAGTACTCTAGCTCAAATAAAGAGTATATGGCTCATATTGATATTTATGGCCTCAACCGTACAGGATTGTTGAACGATGTACTGCAAGTTCTCTCAAACACAACCAAGAATATTTCAACAGTCAATGCCCAACCAACCAAGGATATGAAATTTGCCAATATCCATGTGTCCTTTGGCATTACCAACCTCTCGACGCTGACTACGGTTGTGGACAAGATTAAGAGTGTGCCAGAAGTTTACTCTGTCAAACGAACCAACGGTTAATTGTCTGAGTTCTTACTAGAAAGGCTATTATGAAAATCATTATCCAACGTGTTAAAAAAGCCCAAGTCAGTATCGAAGGTCAGGTTCAGGGAAAAATCAATCAGGGGCTCTTATTGCTGGTTGGTGTTGGACCAGAGGACCAAGAGGAAGATTTGGACTATGCTGTGAGAAAACTGGTCAATATGCGGATTTTTTCAGATGCAGAAGGCAGGATGAACCTATCTGTCAAAGATATTGAAGGAGAAATCCTTTCTATTTCCCAGTTTACCCTCTTTGCGGATACCAAGAAAGGCAATCGTCCAGCCTTTACAGAAGCAGCCAAACCTGATATGGCATCAGACTTCTATGATGTTTTCAACCAAAAACTAGCGCAAGAAGTGCCTGTTCAGACAGGTATCTTTGGAGCGGATATGCAGGTTGAGCTGGTCAATGATGGGCCAGTTACCATTATCCTAGATACTAAAAATAGATAAGAAAGATCAAGCCCAGCCGGCTTGGTTTTTCTCATCTATCATAAAATACTCCAAAAGAAATCGGTGCTTGATAGGCTTGGGGAAAGTCTTGTTTCAGGATTTGGCAGGTGCGATAGGAAGGGATGAGATGTCCTAGGATGAGGAGAGTCCCCTGAAGGAAAAGTGGGGTACCACTTAAACATATCAAGGAGAGAATCATCAGGATATCCCATAGAAGGATTTGTAAGGCAAAGCGCCAGAATCTCGGTCTAATCTGGAAATAGAGTTGACTAAAGTGGTCACAAAGCTGGTTAGAAAGATAGGTCAACAGCACAGGGTGAAAGAAAATGAGCTAACCGCTATAAATCAAAATACAATCCCAAGTAAGCACCTCTTTAAAAGCCAAAATGCCCAGCATGATTCCATCAATGACAAGGAGCTCAATGGTTTTGATGAAGATGATTTTTTCATGATAAGCCCTCCTTTTTTCCTCTGTTAGTGACGGAATAGTTTATATAATTATTATACAATATTTAGTTGGATTATGGAAGCGCTTACTATCGTTTTTGATATAAAAAATAGATAAGAAAACCCTGAAAATCAAACTTTCAGGGTTGGTAGGGGACTTGAGAAATTAGTTGATTTTTTCGACATAGAGTTGTTTGGCAATGTCCATACCTACTTGTAAATCCTCTTCTTTACTGAGGATAGTGAAGGTGTTGCTGAAGCCATCAAACTGCTTGACTTGGAGCTGGTCACCGATGTGAAGTGAGTGCTTATCCAGATAATGGAGAATGTCAAAACTATCATGCACCCGAGTCAGGCGGTAGGCGCCAGCTTCCTTGATGTCAGCTAGTGGCAGGTTATTGATTTCAACGAGGAGTTCTCCCTTGGCAGGAATGGTTCCTCCGTGGGGGCAGGTTTTAGGGAAACCTAGCAGTTTATCTAGTCTTTCCACGAACAGGTCAGAGACAGTGTGTTCCAAGACCTCAGCTTCCTCGTGAATCTGGTCACTTGTATAGTCTAAATGATGAACTAGAAAAACTTCAATCAAGCGGTGCTTACGATAGAGCTCAGAGACCAGTTTGAGGCCGAGGTCAGTCAGTAGATAGCCACATTCCTTGTCCTTTAGGATGAGGTTTTCACTCTTCATCCGTTTGATCATTTCAGTTACGGCAGGGGGAGAGACTTGCATGCGGGCAGCAATTTCCTTGTTGGTGATTTTATGCAGGTCTATACCAATTTCATAAATACATTTTAGATAATCTTCTTTATTTGGGGTCATTCGTTTCCTCTTGTCTAATATCTTTATCTAGTATATCAAAAAAAGCTAGATTTCTCTAGCTGTGACTTTTTATGTTATACTTATTGCAAGAGAAAAAACGAGGAGATGGATATGACGAAAATAGCTCTTCTTTCAGATATTCATGGAAATACCACTGCTTTAGAGGCTGTTTTGGCAGATGCTCGGCAGCTAGGAGTGGATGAATACTGGCTTTTGGGAGACATTCTCATGCCAGGGACAGGGCGTAGAAGGATTTTGGACTTGTTGGCTCAACTACCGATTACAGCTAGAGTTTTGGGAAACTGGGAAGACAGTCTTTGGCATGGTGTCCGCAAGGAATTGGATAGTACTCGTCCCAGTCAACGCTATCTCTTGCGCCAGTGCCAGTATGTTTTAGAGGAAATTTCCCTAGAAGAAATTGAACTGCTCCACAATCAACCACTCCAGCTTCATCGTCAGTTTGGGGCTTTGACGGTGGGAATTAGCCATCATCTTCCTGATAAGAACTGGGGGCGAGAGTTGATTCATACTGGGGCGCAAGAGGATTTTGACCGCTTGGTGACCAATCCACCTTGTGATATTGCTGTTTATGGTCATATTCACCAGCAGTTGCTTCGTTACGGTACTGGTGGGCAATTGATTGTTAATCCGGGTTCGATTGGGCAGCCTTTCTTTCTAGATGCTCAGTTGCGGAAGGACTTGCGGGCCCAGTATATGATTTTGGAGTTTGATGACAAGGGCTTGGTAGATATGAACTTCCGACGGGTAGACTACGATGTGGCAGCTGAATTGCAGTTGGCTAAAGATCTTAAACTTCCCTATTTTGAGGTTTACTATGAAAGTCTGGTCAATGGGATCCACCATACTCATCATCAGGAATTTCTGAGAGAATTGGCCCAGAAAGAGGGCTACGATCGGGAGTTAGACGACTGGTTAAAAGGTGGTAACGATTGACATTACAACTAAAAAGGGTATAATAAAAGAAAAAGAAGAGTAGAGGCAGGGGAGCCTCGTAAAAAGGAGAAGAGGATGCAAATTCCAAGTAGATTTACCATTGCGACTCATATGCTGATAATCATTGCCCTCAAGGGGAAGGAAAGCAAGGTGACCAGTGATTTTCTGGCTGCTAGTGTCGGGGTCAATCCTGTCATTATCAGAAAAACCTTGTCCCAGTTGAAGAAGGCAGAGCTGATTTCAGTTGCGCGTGGAACAGGGGGAACTGAGATTGTCAAGGATCTCAAGGATATTAGTCTTTTAGATGTTTATCAGGCGGTTGAGTGTCTTGGTAAGACTGGTCAACTCTTCAGTTTCCATGACAATCCAAATCCAAATTGTCCAGTTGGAGCCCATATTCATGATGTTTTGGATCAAAAATTGGAGAGAATCCAGCTGGCCATGGAGGCAGAGCTTGGTCAGACTAGTTTAGAGCAAGTTGTGGCTGATGCAGAGAGTCAGATGAAGGAGTGAATTCTTCTTTAAAATAAAAAAGCTTATGAGAAGGTTTTTATACTCAATGAAAATCAAAAAGCAAACTAGGAAGCTAGCCGCAGG